>NZ_AJWE01000096.1:0-91374 GCF_000281145.1 Rhizobium sp. CF142
AAATAGTGTCGTGGCGGCCCGCAAGGCCGCCACTCGCTTTACGATCAAGCGCAATGCAGGAAGTATCGTGTCATGGGCAGTTGGCAGGACAATCGTATCATCGACCTCTTCGGGGTCGAGCTCCCCATCATCCAGGCGCCAATGGCAGGCGCGACGACGCCCGAAATGGTGATTGCGGGAAGCGAAGCCGGTGGCCTCGGTTCGCTTCCCGCGGCCCTTCTGACAATCGAGCAGACGAAAGCGGCCCTCGACCAGATACGCTCGGCGACATCAAAGCCGATCAATATCAATTTCTTCGCGCATACCAATCCTGCCGCCGATCCCGTTGCGCAGATGGCGTGGCGTACCGCCCTCGCACCCTATTATGTTGAGCTGGGGCTGGATCCCGCTGCGCCGGTTCCGGCGGCAGGAAGAGCGCCCTTCGACGACAATTATTGCACCCTTGTCGAAAGCTACCGGCCTGAGGTCGTGAGCTTCCATTTCGGCTTGCCGGGTCCGGATCTCCTGGAGCGTGTGCGTCGCACCGGCGCGAAGATCATCGCCTCGGCAACAACGGTTGCGGAAGCGCGCTGGCTCGCCAAGCATCGCGTCGATGCTGTCATTGCGATGGGGTTCGAAGCCGGAGGGCACCGCGGCAATTTCCTTGATGATGACATGGCAACGCAGGTCGGCACGATGGCGCTGGTGCCGCAGGTTGCTGATGCGGTTTCGTTGCCGGTCATTGCAGCAGGCGGCATCAGCGATCGGCGGGGCGTTCGCGCAGCCTTCGCGCTCGGGGCGTCGGCCGTTCAGGTCGGCACGGCTTATCTTTTAACGCCGGAGGCAAAGATTACCGCGTTTCATCGCGAGGCGCTCAAATCGGCGCGGGACGACAATACGGCCGTCACCAATGTCTTCACCGGCCGTCCGGCACGGGGGATCGTCAATCGTATCATGCGGGAGATCGGACCGCTTGCGAAGGCTGCACCGGCCTTCCCGACCGCCGGCGGAGCGCTTGCGCCGCTGAGAGCGGTGACCGAGAAGGATGGCAGGTCGGATTTCAGCAATATGTGGGCCGGTCAGGCCGCGAGCCTTGCGCGCGAAATGTCGGCGGCGGCGCTGACGCGTTACCTCGTCGAGGCCGATTAAGACGGTCGCTGCCGCTACGATAATATGTCAACCCTCGGCGCCGGCGGCCTTCGCCTGCTGGGCAGCGCGGAGCGTGGCTGTTGCGGCGGCGGCCGCGCCGTTCTTGTCGTCGCCGCCGACCTGAACCATGGGCTGGGCGAATTCGATGCCGTTGCTCTGGAAGGCTTCCCGGATCATGGCGTAGGCCTTGCGGCGAATATAGGTCTGCATGCCGGGCACGGTCGTCATGGCGAAACTCAGGACGATGCCGTAGTCGCCGAATTCCTCGACGCCCTTCATCTTGAGCGGCTCGATGAAGAGGGGACCGACCTCCTCATCAGCCTTCAGTTCCGCGCCGATCGTCTTGGTGATCTTGCGGGCCTTGTTGATGTCGGTGTTGTAGGCGACCGAGATGCGGAACTTGTCGATCACCCAGTCGCGGCTCATGTTCTCCACCGCGCCGAGCTCTCCGAAGGGCACGGTGAAGACCGGGCCGCGATGGTGGCGCAGCCGCACCGAGCGCAGGCTGAAGCCCTCCACCGTTCCCTTGTAGTTCTTGGCCTGAATATATTCGCCGACGCGGAAGGCGTCGTCGAGCATGTAGAAGACACCGCTGATGACGTCCTTGACGAGGGTCTGCGAACCGAAGCCGATCGCGACACCGAAGATACCGGCGCCAGCAATCAGTGGGCCGATTTCGACGCCGAGCTGGGAGAGAACGATGAGGGCGGCCATGACCGCCACTATGACGGCGAGCGCATTGCGGAAGATTGGTAACAGCGTGCGGAATCTCGCGCGTTTGGCGGCTTCAGCGGGGGCGAGACCGGTCGCATCCCCTGAAGTCGTAATGGTGCGGTCGATCCAGCCTTTGGCAAGCTGCCAGAGGAGATCGGCAATCAAGAGCACGATCACGCCTTTCAGCAGTCCGTAGAGGATGGCGGCGATCGTTGCGTTCTGATTTGCAAGCGAATCTGGGCTGAGGCGCCAGACGAGAGCCAGCCACCCAGCGGCGAGCGTGATGACGATTGCCCGACTGCCGCGCACGAGCAATATGCTTCTTGGATTCTCAGGCGGCGCTGAAGTGAGTGTTGCCGCAGCCCTGCCAGTGGCACGCAACAGATCCGGCAAGACAAGGACATAGACGCCGATCCAGAAAAGACCTTGCAGATCCAGGCACCAGAGAGCCCATAGGAGGGCAAGAAAGGCGGTCAGCCCTGCCTTTATGACGAGGGGATGGACGAGAGCCGACCAGACCGTTTCAATCGCCAGCGCCAGCAGAAGAATCGAGAAGCAGTAGGAGATCGCTTCGGTGACGGCGGGATCGACGCCAAGTGGTGCTCCGAGTGTTGCGGTTGCCACAGCAAACAGTGTGATGCCGAGAAAGATTCGGGCGCGGATAACAAGTCCGGGGCGATTGCTTTCCACGAGGCCAATGAGGACAGCGCCGATGCGGTAGACGATGAAGGCGACCAGATAGGCGAGCAGGACCAGCCGGGCGAGCGGCGGCCATTCGACGGCGAAGAATATGATCGCCACAACCACGCTAAAGACCGCGACCGGAAGAAGACGGGCGACCGGGCCGATCGATGTGGGGCGCGCGCGCCTGAAGAGCCATTCGGCGGCCGCGCCTATTGCGACCAAGCCGGCAAAAATCAGAAAGATCGGCGCATAGCCGTGCGATACCGCATCATGGCGAGCACGAGCGGCACCTTCGAACACTTCGGAGGGGATGCGCGGAACGGCCGCAAGAATACCATCGATGCGCGCGCGCGCCCGCGCTTCCCAGGTCGCAAAGCCTGATGGCTGGGCGGCCGCGGCCGTTGCGTCCTGCTCCTTCTTCCGATTTTCCAGCCAGGTTTGGATTTCGGGATCCTGCAACAGGCCTATTAGTTGGTCGATCTTCTGCTGGGGCGGCGGCGGCGCGGTTTGAGCCGCCGCCGAGGTCACGACAACGAGAGCCAGAAGAAATACCGCCAGCCTGATCATTCTAGATGTCTCCCGGCAAAGCTGCCGGCTGCAGCAGAGGCCGTCACCGATCTGTCCATGTGCTCATCCTTACACAAATAGAAGGATGCGCACAGCCGATGCGTTTATGGGAGTACGTTACAGTAAACTCAGGGGTAAAGGCGAGGGAAGAAGCGTAAACGGTGGCGGATTTACGGTAACGTACTTCCATCTTCCGCCCGCCACTTCATAGTCGGCGGGATGAGCAGGAGGCTGAAATTCCAATGGGTGGGAAAGGAGGCATTAATCGCAACAGTACCGAAACCGCACAGCGCGGGCTGTGGCGGCTCATGCTGAAATTGCCTGCCATGCGCGGCAGACTGCAGCTTCTCGCCTCGAAATCCCATTCGCTCGATGATCTCTTCGAGGCTTATGAAGAAGCAAGCCTCGCTCTGGGGCGGCTGATGCGGCAGCCTGGAGACGAGCATTGTCCAATGGTGACAGAATACGAAACCATCTGTGCCGAAATCGAATCCGACATTATCCAATATGTCCTGGAACACCGCCCGAGCGTGCCGGATTGAGGCGCAGGCTCGCGTTAAAATCTATCGTCTACTGGTTTTGTTAGCATTTTCGGTTGCAACCTGTTGCTGTCTCGGCGATAAACATCTCGGTTATACTTTAGCCTAATTAGCGCGTACGGGGCGATCATGGGTGCTGAAGTACACGATACCAGGGCATGCGAAGTATCGTTGCCGGAGGCCAGGGCGGAACTCGAACGAATTCTGTCCGATCCCAGATTCCACGCCACGGAACGGCAACGGGCCATTCTCAGGTATCTTGCGGAAAGGCGTTTCGCCGGCTGCGAGGAAGGGGTTAAGGCCTATTCCATCGCACTTGACGTTCTCGGGCGAGCGAGCAATTTCGATGCATCGAACGATCCGATCGTGCGCATCGAGGTGAGCCGGCTGCGTTCGGCGGTCGAAAACTACTACGAAGCCTTCGGTGCCGAGCGTGATGTGACAATCCACATCCCCAAGGGAACGTATGTGACGCTTTTCCCTCGTTCGCATGTGCCTTACGAACAAGACGAGGAAGAGCTGGCGTTGAAAAGCGATCTGCCCGAGACGCCGGATGATGTTCCGGTTTCTCAAGTTGCGGAGAGCACTGTTGCCGCTTCACCCTCAGGTCGGCCTCTGGCGATACATGCCAGCGTGGCGCTGCTGCTGTGCGTCGCGATTGCCGCCGGCGTTATCGCCTATGCATCGAAGCCGTCCCTGACGGTCCGTCCGTCGGTTGCTCTTTCCATGGATGCCGTCGACACCAGGTTGCAGGGCGAGGCTAGCCAGACGCGCGATATGCTGCTGACGGCGCTGACGCAATTCCAGACGCTGACAGTGGCGAAGGCGGGTTATGCCGGCATGCGAACCCAGAAGGTCGCGGGGCGGGCCTATGAAATCGACATGAAATATTACGGCGACGGCGATATCAGGAGCGTCTGGTGGCAGATCGTCGACAGCCAGTCCGGCGACCTTCTGAAATCGGGGCTCGAAACGATCGCCATCGATGGCAGGAGCCCGGCAGCGACCCGTCAGGAGATCGTCGATGTTCTTGCTCGCCGCTTTGCAGCGACGCGGGGCGCGATCAACAATATCGAAACGCATGCAAGCAGTACGGAGTCGATCGGAAACGCCTGCGTTCTGCGTGCCGAATATCAGCTCGATGACGGCAGCTCGGACGATATGGCCGCCGTGCGCTCCTGTCTCGAACGGACGCTTGCCGCCGATCCGAGCAATTCCGATGCCAAGGCACTGCTCGCGCGTGTCCTCATCGCGCCGGAGGCCGCGGCCGGGGATGCCGTGCTGCGCGCCCGTGCTCTCGATCTGGCAAACCGCGCGGTTTCGATCGCCCCCATGTCGGACCGCGCCTATGTGGCGCTGATGATGACGCAGTTCGCCGACGGGCGCATCGATGCGGCGCTGCAGGCCGGGAATCGGGCGATCTCGCTCAACCCGAGCAATCCGGATGCGGTGGCGAAACTTGCTTCCGTACTGTTTTCGGCCGGTTACTTCGACGCCGGTGTTGCTATGGCGCAGGATGCTGGCCGGGCCGTCGATATCGTGCCGCGTGATGCCATGCTCGTGCTTGCCCTGGATGCCTATCGCCGCGGCGACTGGTCGGAGGCCTCATTGCTTGCCGAACAGGTGAACTGTACCGATTTCGTCGTGCGAGCCTTACGGGTGGCCGCACTCGGCCAGCTCGGTTCCGACCAGGCGAAGGAGCGGCTTGCCGATGTGCGGGGCAGGGATCCGGATTTCGAGCGCACCTTGCGTTGGAAGCTGGAGGCAAGGCGCTTCCAGCCATTGCTTTCGGCCGAGATCGTAGCGGGACTGACCAAGGCGGGAGCCGTGTTCGCGCTCAACGACGTCACCGGAGCCGTGAATCCGTAGATGGGAGCCGCTGCTACGAGAACATTCGAAGCGTTCTCCTTGCGGCTGCCGAGGCAGAAGCGGCACACTATCCCGAAAACGACAGGCCCGTTTACGGCAGCATTTACGGCGCGATTTACCGTAACGTACTTCCGCCGGGAGGCGGAGATGTATCCTATCGTTACAGGGGCAATTTAACTTCGTGGGTCATCAGAGGGATATTGGATGCGAACCACCATGCTATTGCTTTCCGCGGCCATTCTGGCCGCTCCCGCAGTCGTGGAGGCTGCGGATATTGCTCCCGTTCTCGCTCCGCAGCCGAGGCCCGCAGATCCCGATAAATGGACCTTTTCGATCGCGCCCTATTTCTGGGCCGCCGGGATCACGGGCGACACCGGCGTCTTCGGCCTTCCTGAGGTGCACGTCGACGAGAGTTTCGGCGATATTCTCTCCGATCTCGATTTTGCCTTCATGGCAGCTGGTGATGCCCGCTACGATCGTTTCAGCATTGTCACCGACATCGCCTATGTCCGTGTGACGACGGATTCCGCCACGCCGCGTGGCATATTCGCCGACGAGGTCGACCTGAAACAGGAGACCTTTACGGCGATGATCGGCGCAGGTTACGCAGTCATCGACGAACCCCAGGGCCGGCTTGATGTCATTGGTGGCGTGAGGGTCTGGTATACCGAAACGACGATTTCCTTTTCCGGTGGTCCGCTGAATGGCGTTTCCGGCACCGACAGTGCGACTTGGGTGGATGCCATGGCGGGCTTCCGGGGCATGTATTCAATCACGCCCTCGGTCTACTTGACGGGATGGGGCCTGATCGGCGCGGGCGGTGCCGATCTCGACTGGGATGTGATGGCGGGTATCGGCTACAAATGGAACGATGCCATTTCCGCAATCGCCGGCTATCGTGCTCTCGGCGTGAACTACAGCGACGACACCTTGACCAGCGACATCGTCGAGCACGGCCCGATCCTGGGCGTCGTCTTCCATTTCTGAGATTGCGTGAGAGCGCTCGCTGCAACCTCGCGAGCGCTTTGTCATTGCTCGAAGGCGAAGATCTTTTTCCAGTCGTTTTTCATGTCGACCACCAGCCAATTCCGGCGCTCGGCTTCGTCAAGGGCCTTGTCCAGCTTTCCGAAGGCGGAATCCCGGTCATAGGCATATTCGCGAGCGGCATCCGTGTGGTGGACCAGCATGGCGAAGCTAGGACCTTTACCTGCCGTCGTCCAGCGCAACATCTCGTAGTCGCCGTCCGAGTTGCCGGCCGCGAAGATCGGCCGCATGCCGATGAACTTGTTGATGCCCACGGGCTTGCCCGGACCATCGTCGACGAAATCGATCTTCGGCAGGCGTTTCAAAACCGGGACATCGCCGACGAGATCATATTCGGTGGCGATCGTGCTACCGACGACCTGTTCGGGCGGGATGCCGTAGAGCTGTTCCGTGACCGGGCGCATGAACTCGACGCCACCGCCGGAGACGATATGGGTGCGGAAGCCGTTGGCACGCAGATAGTCCAGCAGTTCGCGCATCGGCAGGTAGGTCATCTCGGTATAAGGCTGGCCGGTCTTCGGATGTTTTGACGATGCGAACCAGTCTGTGGCGATCTTGCTGAATTCGTCGGTGGTCATGCCGGCATGCGTTGCCATCATGAGTTCCACCATGCCCTTCTCGCCGCCCTTGGCGATGCCTTTCAGGTCGCCATCGAGAACGCTCTTGAAGGGTTCTTTGGTCTTCCATTCGGGATGTTGGGGTGCCAGCGCCTTGACGCGGTCGAGCACAAAGCCGAGCTGGATATAATAGGGCTGCTCGGACCAGAGCGTGCCGTCATTATCGAAGACGGCAATGCGATCCGCTGGCGCGACATAGCCTTGTGCGCCTTCCGTGACAGTCGCCTTGACGAAATCCATGATGCGGGTCTTGGCTGATGTATCGTTCCATGAGGGCAGGGGTTCCTGCGCAAGCACGGGGCTCCATGCCGCTGCGATCAGAAGAATGAAAGCGACCGCGAGAGAGGCAAGGCAGGCATCAATGGTTTGGATGGATCGTCTCATGGACATTCTCCGGTGACGCTGAAACTCGTTTGATGCAGCGGAAGCCGAGATGGCTGGTCGAGGTATCCTCCGGCTCGGCATGGCGGGCGGCAGGGCGATAGCGGCGGCAGTAACTCGGTGCGCACAGATGGGAGCCACCCTTCAGCACGCGGCGAGGAATACGGATATTGGGCTGGCGCGGATCGTAGCTCGCCTCCATGCCGCCGCCGCGCGGATTATCAGGAATGCAGCAGGCTTTTGCTGATGGTTCGGGATGGCGATCGGACCAGTAGTCCGTGGTCCATTCCCAGACATTGCCGATCATGTCGTAAAGGCCGTAGCCATTCGGCGGGAAGCTGCGTACGGGCGAGGTCCGTTCGTGGCCTTTCGGTTTCGTGGACTTCACCGGGAAGGTGCCCTGCCATGTATTGGCCATGGGAACGCCGTCGGGCATCAGTTCGTCGCCCCAGGCAAATTCGGTATCGTCGAGGCCGCCGCGGGCCGCAAGCTCCCATTCCGCTTCCGTCGGCAGCTCGAGACCCGCCCAGTCCGCATAGGCCTTCGCGTCGCACCAGGCGACATGGACGACGGGATGGTCGAGCTTGCCGCGCAGATCGCTCAAACCGCCGAGCGGCCGGCGCCAGTTCGCACCGAATTTGAAGGTCCACCATTGGGTGATATCAGGCCCGCTGACGGTCTTCGGCTGGAAGAAGAGCAGCGACCCCGCGCGCAACATCTCGGGTTTGGCGCCGGGATAATCCTTGGGGTCGGGCGTCTTTTCGGCGAAGGTGACATAGCCGGTCGCCTTGACGAATTCCGTGAACCTGCGGTTCGTGACCGGGATCTCGTCGATCCAGAAGCCATCGACCTTCACGGGATGGGCAGGCGCCTCCTCGGGATAGTGATCATTCGATCCCATCGTGAAGGTCCGCCCGGGAATCCAGATCATGCCTTCGGGTGCCGCGCCCGGGGCCTGCCCATCGTCGAATGCCAACGCCATCGTCACCTCCGGAGTCTGAGCTTGAAGTTTCGCGCGTAAGCGGAGGAGACGGAAGTACGTTACCGTAAACGCGCTCGCGCGGGCGGTAATGGCCGGCGTAAATTTACGGTAACGTACTTGTTTGCCAGGGCTAGCCTGTGTCTTCTCGTGCCTCATGGATATCGGAGGGATATGATGAGCCGCACCAGGTTCGCGTCTTGTCTGCTGGCGCTTTCGCCCGGACTGTTCGGCATGATCGGCTCCGCTGCTGCGCAGGAGTCCGACAGCGATCTTGCCAAAAAGCTCAGTAATCCAGTCGCTTCGCTGATCAGCGTGCCCTTCCAGTTCAACTATGACCGCGGCTTCGGTCCTGAAGACGGCAATCGTGAGACGCTGAATATCCAGCCTGTCATCCCGTTTTCCATCAATGAGGACTGGAACGTCATATCGCGCACTATTCTGCCGGTGATCTGGCAGGACTATATTGCCGGCTCCTCCGGCCATCAGTTCGGCATCGGCGATATCACGCAGAGCTTCTTCTTTTCTCCCAAGCAACCTGGACCGGGCGGCCTCATCTGGGGTGTCGGCCCGGTCTTTCTTATTCCGACGGCGACAGACGAATTGCTGGGGACCGGCAAATGGGGCGCGGGGCCAACGGCTGTCTTGTTGAAACAGGACGGTCCTTGGACTTATGGCATTCTCGCCAACCATATCTGGTCCTTTGCGGGCCAAAGCGATAGGGCGGATGTAAGTTCGACCTTTCTGCAGCCTTTCCTCTCCTATACCACGAAGGATGCTTGGACCTTCACCCTCAACACCGAAAGCACCTATGATTGGGAGGCCAACCAGTGGTCTGTGCCGATCAATCTGCAGGCTTCGAAGCTTTTGAAGTTCGGCCAACAGCCCGTCAGTCTTTCCGCCGGCGTTCGCTACTGGGCGGATGCGCCAGATAGTGGGGCCGAAGGTTGGGCCTTTCGTGCCGGCATAACATTTCTGTTCCCGAAATAAGAATCCGCTTCGAGATCAGGCAGGTGATCTTCCATCGGCTGCGACTGGATTGAGTGGCGGCAGCGCCGATTGTTTTTTCTGGTCGCTGATAGCGCCGCGCCGGGCAAGGGCTTTGGCTATTGTGGACCTATCGATATCGCCACCCGCTTGTGCTGCAAAAAGCTTGCGTTCCAAAAGATCGATCTGCCGTGTGAGTTCGGGAGAGCCCTCCTTTGCCAACCAGTCGGAAATGGTTCGGTATCCGAGCTTAGAGGCCCAGGCCTGAAGGGCTGCGTAGACCGCGGTTTCGCTGCCGGTCCTAATCGTCTGCTCTATCTGGTGAAGGTGATAGGAACGGGAGCTGTACCTGAGATCGCGACGCTTCGAGCGCCATACGGCAAAGCGCGGGGCGAGCCAGCGGACGACGAGAGCGATAACTGCCAGCGCGATGGTGATGGCGGCAATGATCCAGATGGTGGTGAGGCGCGATGAGCGGCTTTCTTCTTGGGAAAGCTGTGGAGCGATTGCTTCCTTGGCCGCTGCAGCGCCGACCGTGACTTTCACATCAGGAAGTGTCGCGGTTTTCTGGGTTTTACCGTCGACATCGAACCACGGGTAGGAAACCGTGGGTATGTCGAATGTTCCGGCAGTGGTGGCGGTATAGATGATGGTTTCGGTGCGCCGGCCGGCCGTCTCCCTGTTAATCTCTATGCCGTCTTCAATCTTCGGCGGCTTCACATATTGCTGCAGGCCGGATGCGCTGCCGGGCTTTACCGGCGGGATCATCATCGCCTGCGTGTC
Source organism: Rhizobium sp. CF142 (assembly GCF_000281145.1). Lineage (NCBI taxonomy): Bacteria > Pseudomonadati > Pseudomonadota > Alphaproteobacteria > Hyphomicrobiales > Rhizobiaceae > Rhizobium > Rhizobium sp. CF142. Next base: position 10,293 of record NZ_AJWE01000096.1, read on the forward strand.
CAGAGCGGTGATGATGATGGTGCGCGAAAGCGCATCGCCTGCCTTCAGCTTGGCGGGATCGCGATCGAAGGATTGTTCGATCGTCAGACCGTGGGTCGCAAATACCGGTTCGTTCGGCAGGGCGTTGCCGCCAACCGTGAAGGAGATGCCGGGCATGGTGACGGTTGCCTTGGTCGGCTTTCCATCCACCGTATAACCGAGTTCAATCGGGACATCCGGCAGAGTATAGGGGCCGGACGCTTCCGGCACGATCGCATAGCTGCGGCGGATGCCGGAATATTGCACGCCGTCGATGATCTGGGTGAGATTGAAGCTGCGTTCTTCCGGCAGGGTCACCATTGCATTCGGGACGGCAAAAAGGGGAAATTGCGGCGGTGAGGTAAAGAACTCGGGTACGAAGACATCGACCGTCAGGCGCACCTGCTGCCCGGGCACGATTTCGTCACCGCCTTCGACGGCAGCACGCGCAAATGGTTCGGCAGCCAGCGCGCTTCCCGATGCCAACAGCCAGAACAACAGGGCAAAGTGCGTCATGGTTTTTGTCCCTGCGCTTCCAGTGCGAACTTGCGCGTCATCAGCTCGGCCGGGCTCACCTGAATATTCTTCATCCACATTTCCGAAGTCTGTTCGGCGGTGCTGATCTGCCCTTCCTTGCCTTTTTTGCCCTTGTCGTCGAACTGCACGCTGTCGGGCTTTTCGTTCGGCTCCTGCGGTTGCTCTTCTTCCTTCTCCTGTTGAGCCTTCAGTAGCCTTTCGGCGATGACGAGATCGGCCTCGGCGTCGGGCCAGTCCTTCCGCATTTCAACGGCCTTCCGATAGGCCGCGACGGCCTCCTCGAACTTGCCGAGATGCAGGAGAGTGTTTCCCTGATTGTACCAGCTCTCGGCCATATCCACGGCGGCGAAGGCGTCGAGTGCATCCTGAAAACGGCCGGCCCTATAGAGGGCGGCGCCTTTCCACATAGGGTTACGAAAATGGCTGGCGGCTCCTTCGTAGTCATCCTGTTCGAAGGCGAGCCGCCCCTGCTGGTCCGGGGTCAGCCAAAGATCCATGAAGCTAGCCGCTTCAGCGGGTGAGGGCGTCAGCAATCGGATGGCGAGGAATAGGGCGCCGACCCTGACCACCCAGCCGCGTCGGAAGGAGAAAGCGAGCAGCAAGGCAACCGGGGCGATCAGCCACCAGCCGGCATCCCGCCAGCGATTGCCCTCGGAAGCCTGTGCGTCAGAAAAATTCGTGCTGATGCGCTGGATGATCCAGCGCACGTCCGTATCGTCATCCGTGATCGTAGCGACATCTGCGCCGGTGGCCGACTGCACCTGCTTCAGGGCCTCGACATCGAGTTTGGGCAGCAGGCGCCCACCGCCGGTACCCGTTAGAAAGCTGCCGTCGGCCGTCTTGACCGGTCCACCCTCGGCGGTGCCGATGCCGAGAATGACGATACCATTGGCATTTAGGGCCTTCAGCGCATCCAGTGTCGCCGGTTCGATTCCATCCGTCAGAAAAAGGATCGTGCCGGCCATGCCCTCGGTCTTGAAAAGGTTGTTCGACAACGAAAGCGCAGCTGACGTGTCCTTGCCGGGCTTGGGCATGATCCGCGTCGCCAGGGCATCCGAGTAGCTCTCGATCAAGGAGGCATCTTCCGTCAGTGGTACCACGAGGTGGGCGCTGCCGGCATAGGCGACGATTGCGGTTTTTGCGCCGGGCCGCGCAGCTAGAATATCGCGGATCTTTAGCTTGGCGCGTTCGATGCGGCTGGGGCTGATATCGATCGCGTCCATGGTCGGGGAAAGATCGACGGCGATGACGAGGGGTGCGGTATCCTCGACAAAGGGCGGGGCCTCGCGCTGCCATGTCGGGCCTGCTGCCGCGATAGCGCCCAAAGCCATCAGGGCGGCAAGCAGCCATGATGGATTAATCCGTCCCTGACCGACAGGCTCGACGATCAGCTTGTCGAGCAGATGCGGAGCGATCATGTTCTTCCAGCGGTCGCGAATATCGTCCGAGCGGGCTGCGAGCCAGAGGATGAGGGGTGGAACGAGCAGGGCCAGCAACCACCATGGCCGCAGGAAATGCAGATCCGTGATCATGCCGCTGCCCTCCTACGGATCAGGCCGTAAGAGCCTGCAAGAAGGTGATAGAGGGCGAGAATGACGATCGCGGCGCCAAGCGGCCAATGGAACAGTTCGATACGCGGACGCCAGGACAGTACCTTCTGATCTTCCGGCGTGATCTGATCCAGAATGTCGTATATCGTCGCGAGCTGGCTCTGGTCGCTACCGAAGAAATAACGGCCACCGGTATCTGCGGCGATCTTCTGCAATGTGGCGGTATCCAACTTCTCCTCGCCGGTGGCGGCGGGATCACCTATGCCGATTGCATGGATGGTAATGCCATTCTTTCCGGCGATCTCGGCCGCCTTCATCGGCGGCATCTTGCTCGCCGTATCATTGCCGTCGGTCAGCAGGATCAGGACTTTCTCGGGTGTTGTGGTCTTTTCGAACATTCGGAGTGCAAGGCCGATCGAATCCCCGAGCGATGTGCGCGGCCCAGCAATGCCGGGCAGCAATCCGTTGATCATCATCCGCACGAGATCATGGTCCATGGTGAAGGGCGCAAGCGGGTAGGGCGCATCGCCGAAAGCGATCAGGCCCAGCCGGTCGTTGGGTCGTTTTGTGACGAAATCGGCGACCACGGTCCGTACCGCATCGACGCGCGCTCCCAGACTGCCGTCGGGTACCGGGAAATCACGTGTCTCCATCGATTGCGATAGGTCGAGCGCCAAGAGGATATCGCGCTGCGGCTCTACCTTTTCGAGCGGTGGCTCGACGAATTGCGGCCGGGCGAGCGCCAGCACGACAAGGCACCAAGCGAGGCTCTCGGCGACCGTCTGCAGCCAGGCTCGCTTGGGTATGATGGAACCCTCTGTCGGCTGAACGCCGGCGGCGCGCGTTACCTGATCGAAAAACGGCAGACGGATCGAGGCCGATATTTCCCGGTGCGGCGGCAGCAACCACCAGATCAGCAGGGGAAGCGGAAGCAGCAGAAGCAGCCATGGATGCTCAAGCTGATACATGGTGCCTCCTGATCCACCGTCTCGAATTGAGTATGAGCTCATTGCCGCTATCAGGAGGAAGGGCGGCGATGGCAGTACCGTCGTGATATTCGAGATCATCGAGCAGGCGGGTCAGCGCTTTGTCCGCTCCGCGGCTGTCCATGCGTTGCAGCCACGCCTGACCGGTGAGGGCTGCGACATCACTCCTTGGCCATGCCGCGAGTGCTGTGCGCTTCAAGAGTTCCGACAGGTCGTGCACGCCCTTTTCGCGGCGGGCGGGATTGCGGATGTCCGCTTCGATACCGTCAAGCAATCGCAGGGCTTCCCGCCGATAGGCATTGCGGCGATATCGCCTGAGCCAGATAAGGAAGGCCACCAGCACCGCAATGCCGAGCAGCACGGCAAGCGCTGCCCAGCCCCAGGTCTGAGGCAGCCAGGAAACCGGCGGCGGAACCGCGATATCATGCAGCGAGCGGAGTGCCGTCTCGGTCATCGGATCGAGCTGGATTTTCGGCTCCATCAGCGCCTCCGCTGCCGCCAGGCGGATTGCTCGAGCAGGCGGCGAAGCTGCGGCGCCGTCTCCTCGGCAGTGGAGACGGGCAGCATCGGAAGGCCAAGTTCGCGTTGCCATGCCCGCAATTCGCGGCCGCGATTGCGGGCGAATGTGTCAATGGATTTGCGCACTCCGGCCTGGCTGAGCGATAGTTCCGCCTGCAACCCTCCGCCGCTGACGACGATATCGGCGGATTTGGGAAGCTCCAGAAGAAAGGGGTCGTAGATCAGCAAACAGATCACGTCGTTGCGGGCCGATAGAGCCAGCAGCAAATCGCGCGTCGTCTCGCCGTGCCCGCCGAAATCGCTGATGATGACAATGAGATGATCGTGATGGGCGACGCCTGCAACGCGTTGCAGCACCTCGTCCAGCGAGGCCGGAGAGGGCGCGCCCGCAAAGCCGGCATTCAGCGCCGCATTCTTCGTGGCGATCTTGTCGGCAAGGGCAATGACGGCGTTGCGGCTGCGATGCGGTTTCACCTCCTCTATGTCGCCATCGCCGAAGATGAAGCCGCCCACCCGGTCGCCCGACCCCAGAATGCGCCAGGCGCTGAGCATGGCCGCCTCGGCGGCGGTGACGGATTTCATGGCGCGGCGGCTGCCGAAGAACATGTTGATCCGCTGGTCGACCACGAGGATCGCCGGCCGCTCCTTTTCCTCGCCGTATATGCGCACGACGGGTTTGTTCGTGCGGGCCGTCACGCGCCAGTCGATGGAGCGGATATCGTCACCCGGCAGATAATCCCGCAGTTCCTCGAAGATCAGGCCGCGGCCGCGCAGCGCCGATTGCATGCGGCCGGCAAGCTGCTGGTGGCTTCTCGCTTTCTGGACGAAGGTCAGGTTGCGGGCGCGGCCCTCAAGAGCGACGAGCTGTTCCGTCGTGACATAGACGCCATCGCTGCTCAGGGCCGCGGTACTCATGAGACCGCAACCAGCTCAGTGATGCGGTCGATCACCTGATCGGCGCTCGTATTGGCCGCATGCGCCTCGTAGGAGAGAATGAGGCGGTGGCGGAAGACATCGTTGACGATGGCCTTCACATCGTCAGGGGTGACGTAGTCGCGGCCCTTCAGCCAGGCATAAGCGCGCGAAACCTTGTCGAGGCTGATGGCGCCGCGTGGGCTCGCGCCGACCTGCAGGAGCTTTGCCAGATCCTTGTCGTAGCGGTCGGGATAACGCGTGGCGAAAACGAGAGCGACGATGTATTTCTCGACCGGTTCCGAAACCGTCACCGTACCGATTTCCGTGCGGGCGTCAAAGACGGCCTGCGGGTTCAAGCGGTCGATGACTGGAGCGGAGCCTTTGCCATGGGTGGCATTCTCTTCGTCCCGGTTGAGCCGCATGATTGCGGCTTCCGATTGCTCATCGGGGTAGCCGACCTCGACATGCATGAGGAAACGGTCGAGCTGCGCTTCGGGAAGCGGATAGGTTCCTTCCTGTTCGATCGGGTTCTGTGTCGCCATGACCATGAAGAGGTCAGGCAGCGGATAGCTCTTGCCGCCGACGGTGACCTGCCGCTCCTCCATCGCCTCCAGCAGGGCCGATTGCACTTTGGCTGGCGCGCGGTTGATTTCATCGGCCAAGATGAGATTGGCGAAGATCGGTCCCTGCTGGAACTTGAACTCGCCCTTACCGCCCTCGGAGAAGTAGACTTCCGATCCGGTGATATCGGCCGGCAGAAGGTCTGGCGTGAACTGGACGCGCGAGAGCTCTGAATCGAGGTTTTTCGCCAGACTCTTGATCGCTCTTGTCTTGGCAAGGCCGGGGAGACCCTCGACCAGCAGATGGCCATTGGCGAGGAGGCCGAGCAGCAGCCGCTCGACCATCGTCTCCTGGCCGATGATCGACTGGCCGATGCGTTTGCCAAGATCGAGGATATCGTCACGTGCCGTCATAGGCGCCCCCAGGGAATTTGGACCGCAGGCACAACTGTTTTGGCCATGCCCGCGGTGGTGCACTTGGTGTCACTATTGCTGCCCGCTAGGGCTTTGTTCGAGCGATCGCATCAGGGCGTCGATCATCTGGTCGACGCTGAAGCTTGCCGAACGCTGGCTTGGGGGGAATTCGCGGAACGTCTGCAGGAATGGCGCCACCCGCCAGACGCCGTACTGGATGAGGTAGGCGTTTTTCGCTAGCCAGTCGTAATATTGATCGGACACAACATCCGCACGCTCGTAGGGGTCCATCCTGAGATTGAAGACCTTCGGCGCGCGCAGACAGACGAAGGGATTGGCCCATACCACGAAGCCGCCCGGCTCGCGCTGTTCGCAAAAGACGATCTTCCAGTTGTTGTAACGATAGGCGACGAGCTGTCCGTCGTCGTTGAAGTAATAGAAGTCCTGACGGTCCGATTTCTCTTGCTGGTCCGTGAGATAGGGAAGCTGATTATAGCCGTCGAGATGGACCTTGAATTGGTTGCCACCGATCGTCGTGCCTTTTACCAGCTTGTCCTTTATGTCCGGGTCGCCGGCCGCTGCGAGCAGCGTCGGGAACCAGTCGAGGCCGGACATCATCTGGTTGGAGACCTCGCCGGCCTTGATATGTCCCGGCCAGCGCACCAGGGCGGGAACGCGGAACGCGCCTTCCCAATTGGTATCCTTCTCGCTGCGGAACGCCGTGGTGGCGGCATCCGGCCAGGACCATTGGTTCGGTCCGTTGTCGGTCGTGTAAACCACGATGGTATTGTTGGCGATGCCGAGATCGTCGAGGGCTTTCAAGAGCTTGCCGACGTCGCCGTCATGCTCGATCATGCCGTCGGCATATTCGTTGCCGGGCATGCCGCTCTGGCCCTGCATCGACGCACGAACATGCGTGAAGGCATGCATGCGGGTCGTGTTCATCCAGGTGAAGAAGGGTTTGCCCGCCTTGACCTGCCGGTCCATGAAATCGATCGCCGCGGCGGTCGTCTCATCGTCGATGGTTTCCATGCGCTTGGTGTTAAGCGCACCGGTATCCTCGATCTTTCCGTCTGCCGTTGCCTTCAGCACGCCGCGCGGTGAGCTAGTGCGGACGAACTCCTCATCGTCTTTCGGATAATAGGGACGTTCCGGCTCCTCTTCGGCATTCAGGTGATAGAGGTTGCCGTAGAACTCATCGAAACCATGCTTGGTCGGCAGGAATTCGTCGCGGTCGCCAAGGTGGTTCTTGCCAAACTGGCCCGTCGAATAACCGAGCGGTTTGAGGGCCTGGGCAATGGTGATGTCACGCGGCTGCAGGCCAACGGTTGCGCCGGGAATGCCGACCTTGCAGAGACCGGTGCGCAGGCAGACCTGACCGGTTATGAAGGTGGAGCGGCCCGCCGTGCAGCTGTTCTCGGCATAATAATCCGTGAACATCAGGCCTTCCTTGGCGATGCGATCGATGTTGGGCGTGCGGTAGCCCACGACGCCGAAGGAATAGGCGCTGATATTGGTTTGGCCGACGTCGTCCCCGAAGATGACGAGGATATTCGGCTTGTCGGGCGTCGCAGGAGCTGCCTCCTGGGCGTAGGTCATGGAAACGAAGGGTGCAGCGGCGAGGCTCATTGCGACTGCTGCCGTTGCCGAAAGAAGTCTGCTGGAGAGTGTCGTGGCCATCACGTTCTCCCCGCCGCAAGGTCGTTCAACATTACGCTCTCCCTGGTGTCGGGCAGGGCAGAGCCCGCCGGAACTGGATCGGTCGCCATTCGACCGGGAGAGACTTCTACTTTGAGGCCATCTGCGGAAGTACGTTACCGTAAATGTCGATGTTGCGACATGTAACCACGCACGTAAATCGCGCTCGTTACTGCGTTAGCGGCTTCGATTGCGGATCGGCGCGAAGTGTATCTTCGACTTCGACTGGTTTTGCGGCGGCTGGCAGAGGCTGTCCGACGATCGTCAGTGGCGCTGCGACCGCCGTGCCGGCGACCTTACCCACAGTTTGCACCGTGCCTCCTACGACGGCAGCAACGCCCTCGCCGAGGGTGATGTTGGAGTCTGTCAGGGGTTGGCCAGTCATCAGCCGCTGGCCGATCAGCTTGACGATTTCAGGGCTTTCGGCAAATTTGCCGTGATTGAGCTTGTCACCGGTGTCAACCTTCGTCAAATCGATGGCCGTAATGCCGGCCTCCTCCAGCCGGCTGCGATAGGGTTCCTTGGACGGGTCGATGGCGCCCAGCCGGGATACTTTTCCGGTGATGAAGCTCGAAACTGCCAAAGCCCGGTCGTCCTGTGAAACGAAGATCGTGAATTTCGGACGGGGCGTGCCCATTTCTACGAACTGCTTGGCGAAAACCTGTATGTCGATATCGGGCGAGGCAAGAATGACGTCGCGGATTTTGGGGTTCACATGCCCGTCACGAATGCCCATCTGGCGCAGAGATTCCATGGCGAGCCAGGTTCCCATGGAATGGGCAAGGATAGTGATATCCTTCACACTCGGATCCTGAGCGAGGATTCGTAGCGCCTGTTCGAGTGCCGTGCGCGAATAGTTCGTGCTTTCCTTGTCATATTCATAGGCCGTCAACTGTGCACGCGAAGGCCAGGTGAAAAGGACCGGCGTCGCTCTCATGCCGCTGTCGTGGACGATCTGGGCGAGGCGGAAGACAGAATCCTCATAGGTATTGTTGAAGCCGTGGATGAAGACGAGTGCGTGGCCGTCAACGAGATGCTGTTGGAACCAGGCGCGCCCTTCCGCCCGCGTATCGAGCTGCTCGACCCGCGTGACGGCGAAATCGGTCGCCGGGTTCGGCGGCAGCTTTTCGGGCCACTGTACGGTGCCAGCCGCACGCTTCGGCGGAATGGAAATTGCGATATCCGTCAGGTAGGGTTTCGGACTGCGTTCCCCATTGAAAAGCGTCGCAGGATTTGCGGAAGGCTGACGGGTGGTCGCCACCAGCATCTCGACCTGTGATGTTTTCGGAGTATTGGCCGTGAGGGTGACGGGGGTCATCACCCCGGTCGGATGGCCGCAGCCCGCCAGCACGGAAAGTGCGGCGAGGAGAGTGCGTCGCAGCATGATCACTTCCTGGTTCAACAGTCTGGCACTCTAGGCCGCGCTATAGCGCGGATGGAAGTAAGTTACCGTAAATGCGGGTGTTAATGCGGATGTTTAAGGCAGCCTCGGCAGTGACCCGAAGTGAAGGGCCGGCTGATGCGCCATCTGAATGTACGAATTCAACGGGAAGCTTGCGCTTCGCCTACGATGACTGTGCCTCCCTGCGCCGGGGTGCCTGCTTTTTCCTGTGAAAGCAGACTCTGTTGCCGCACGTCGCCGTCGGACGCACTTCGCCAGAGTTCCCAACCTTCGCCCTGTATAAGCCCGCTGTCGGAGAGGTCCTTCCAGTGGTGATAGGTGCTGGTGCCCGTATAGACGAAGTTGCGAGCGTCTTCGGGGGAAGAGTACATCGTGTACTCGGCAGTATGTTCCGAGCGGTTGGCGGGATCGGCAACCTTGTTGAGGAAGCTCGACAGGAATTTGAAGTGCAGGAGGGCGCTTGTGATGCCGACGGCGCCGCGCATTTCGCCGAGATTGAGGGCGAGGGGCCAGACCTGGTGCGAGGATTTGAGGTAGAGGCGCTCACCGGATACGTAGATCAGCGGGATCTTGTTGAGCGCAGGGCCATCCCAGATGCGGCCACGGAAATAGACACGACCGCGTACACCGCCTTTGATCCAGATGGTGCGGCTGTTCTTGTCGAAATGCGATTCATAGCCCGATCGGTCGAAGAGGCTGCAGATCTCAAGCGGATTGCGACCGGGCTTGCAGATGTTTTCGCTGACGGGATTGCGGCTGTACATGTCGATCATGACCGAGCGCAGCGAGCGGGCACCGACGGATTCCATATAGGCGGTCAACTGGCTGATCGAACGCGTATCGCAATGCGGATAGACGAGGAACTCATCCGCATCGACATAGAGAACCCATTTTTCCTGGCAATGGCGGTTCATGACCGCGTTGATCCAGTCATTGCCGAAGCGCGCTGCCTTGTAGGAACCGGCGGCTGACAACAGCGAAACATCCTGCATGCCGGACAGGAGCTCGGCCGTACCGTCGCTCGAACCGTTGTCGATGCAGATGAAATGCTCGACACCGAGATCGCGATAATATTGCAGGAAGAACGCCATCCGGTGTCCTTCGTCGCGGATCACGCAGATCAGCACGTGGCGTGCCTGCTTCAGGCTGTCGCGCAGCCCGGCATAGCCGACCTGGCCAGCCTTTAGCGAACGGCGCAGCCGGGCCTTAGCGTAGTGCGAGATGCTGGTCGTCAAAGCACTCATTTCTGCTCCTGAACACTGGTGCCAGCTTTAAAGATCGGCTCTGCCTGCAGGGATCGGGCCGACTTTTCGTCAGACGACGTAGTCGCCGGCGAGCAGGGTCTGGACGCGCGGATTGGGCATCTCATTCTGAAGGGCATGCCTCACGCGCTCGCGCATCGAACGATATTTGTAGACCACCTTGCGGTCGAAGCTGATGCCCCGGTAGAGCGCTTTATAGGCTGGGTGCGTCTTGCGCAGATCGATATAGACTTGGCTTTCGGTATCGCTCCACGGGAAGAACGTGCCGTGCCAGGGTTTGGGGTGCGCCATATAGTGGACGATGGCAAGCGAGGACATGTCCACCAGATGCAGGAACTGCTTGGGGAAGTTCCAGCGGTTCGACACCAGGATGAGCGAGGGGCCGCAAACATAGTTCAACGCGCCCTGATCATGCTTGCCGTCGCAGGCTTCCGGGTTCGTGGCAAAGAGTTGCAGCGCTTCCGGGCCGATCCAGCCGTCGCGGTGGAATTTCAGAACGCCGGCGTTGAAGTAACTGCTGTCCTTGCCGTTTTGCAGCAGGCCGTGGATGGACGTGTAGTCGCGGGCCGCGAAGAATTTTCCGGGGGGCGCGAACGCATTTTCGAGATCGGCAAGGCTGCTGACGATCTGCGTGTCGCCATCCAGATAGATGATCTGGGTATAATTCTCGGGCAGGATCTGGGCGAGTACGAGCTTAGCCATGGTGCTGACGCTGATACGGCCCATGAAATGCGAACCATCGAGCTTGCCGAGGGATTGGTGCAGTGCTTCTGTCGCATCCATCAGCTTGACACCGCTCAACGCCAGCAGGCTCTTCAGCTCCTCAAAATTGTCCAGATGTTCCGACATAAGAACACAGACATCCGTCTCAGCATTTGCAAATTTTCGGGCCTGCAGCGCCGAGAGAATAGTCGGAAAGGAATATTCGACATCCGTAACGTAGGCCACGCACTGATTACTCATGGTACAATCCTTCTCGTAGTTCTTCGTCGGCAAGTGTCTTTATTGAGTCTGTAAAAAATTTCTCTTTGTCGAGTTGCTGTCCTGTACTTGTTACAAGCGGGTAATTTCTCATCCGGTCGGGAGCCAATCGTGCCTCGTCAGCGTTTTGATCACGGCGGATTGTGAGAAAATTAACCATTGCTGTCGCTCCACTACCAAAAGCCGGGTGTTGTGGATTTAGCCCTGTAATGTGAAGATCGGCACGGGGCGCATGTGGGACGATAGAAAGGAATAAGGCATCGCAATGCTGAACGGCACGATCATTGTGATACTGATTTCGCTCGCAGCCGGAGCGGCCATTCGCGCCTGGGCCTTCGCTATTTTCGCGATCGTTGTAGCCCTCGGTTTCGGCATCGTGGCTCATCAAAACGCGTCGCTGCTTGAAGCCGCGCTTTACGGTTTCGCTATCCTCGTGCTGATGCAGGTCTGCTATGTGACGGGCGTCTTCGTGGCCGGGCTTTGGCGCCGCAGCCGCAAGCCGTCCAAGGAGAGTGCGATCGTCGACCCGGCGCCCGTGCCGAGCAAGCAGCAGCAGGGCTGACATCATCGACATGTTTTCTGCCCCGCACATCATCGTGATGGAAATACCGGCGTACTCATCAGAGATGCCGGCGTCCTCTGCAGACGGGTCATGCGGTTCTGCTGCCCGTAGGGGGCGGTCAGGCAACCGCTTGCAAGCCCGGCCGTGATGCTGAAAAGCAGGCCGAGGTCGGTGCTGCTTCCGGAAATCGTCGCCGAGGCAATCTGCGCGACGGAAGCGAAAACGGCAGCCATCCCAATCGCCCGGTTTTCACGGCTCGCCAGTTTGCTGCGAGCAGCAGTCAGGAGGCTGTAAAGGAAGAGCACGAATAGAACCGTCCCGGTGAGGCCGACGTTCGACAGAAGTGCGGCGGCGAAGCTCGATGCGCGCACGGTGCCGAGGCCTGCCCCGAAAGTGGCCGTCTCCACGAAAGAGACCAGCGCCAACGTGTTCCAGGCGGTGCGCTCCTCGCCGGATTGCGATTCGAGCTTGTTGGCCAGGGTGACGTTCGCCAAATCGCCGACGGCGTTCCAGGCGCTCGGGATCAAGGCTACAGCCATGATCACGCAGGGTACCATGAGCAGGGTGATCAAAAGGAAGGTCGCATAGGGACGTGTGGCCTGGCCGCCCAAAAGCCGCTTGAGGCTAAACAGGATCGCAACACCGATCATGAAGAGGCCGGCGACATAGGCAGTCGTCGAGGTGCAGAGGATCAGGGTCAGGCCGACCGATACCGTTGCAAAGCCGGTGAAGCGGCTCGGGAAGCGCTCAAGCCAAAGGATGAGGGTGAAGCTGAAAAACACCAGAGCCGCCGCACCATAGGCACTTGCCTCCGGGAAGGAACCGACGATGCGCTTGAAGCCGCCGATGACCTCGGCTGTGTGCATCGTATAGTTGGCGTTGCGCATGAAATCGAGCAGGTCGGGCTGACCTATCGTGAACGTCGCAATATCGAGCAGGGCGAAACCCAGGCAGACGAGCGCCGTGACGATGAGCTGGCGGGCGATGAAGCGCCCGTGCCCGAGCCGGGCAAAACCGCAGATGACGGCGAAGCAAATGAGGTCGCCGAGCAGGTAGACGGACTGCGTGAGATTGGAAGAACCCGGCGCCAGCGGCGATGCCATGATCGACATCAAGCCGGAACTGCTGCGTGCGGATGAATAAACCAGTGTCGCACCGGCAAAAATGCGGGGCAGGAAGAAGGCCGATACGGCGGAGAACAGAACATAGGCCGCAAACCAGAAGCCGGGGCCGGGATAGGCCAGGCTCGTCAGGGCCGCCTGTTTCTGACGCGGACGCAGCAGCACACCGATCGTGACGAAGAGCAGCAGCAGATGGCTCGGCTGAATGCTGCTGCCGCCGAGTGCGGGAAGCTGGAAGGCTGCGGCCGCACCGAGCAGCGTGGAGATGCAGAGCGCCGTGATCGCAAAGCGGGATCCATAGTAGACGAGCGCCAGGCCGAGCAAGAAGACGAGGAAGCCGATTGGTTCAATTGTCATGCCGCTACCTCCGAACAGGGTCGAAGATTCTCTGCCGTCACGCCACGCAAACCCTGCGTGCGGCGCAAAAAGACGGCAAATGCAGACATGAACTGAACTCCGACGCTAACAGGCATAATCCTACACTGGTCTCCTAGTTCGATCCCGTCTGCGATACCCAGTTCGGACGGGGCGCATCGCTTCGGGCTACATTAGGGATGAGGGCGGCGGCTGGCTGCTGGGGCTGCGATGCAGCAGATGAGGCATCGGTAGCTGCCTCGACGCCGATCTCGATGATGTCATGCGGCAACAGGGCGGTGTTTTCATCTGCCACGATATTGCTGTAGCTGCCGTCCTCGTTGCGGCGAACGATCTTGAAGTTCTTTTTCGTCGTGCCGAGGAGCGTCGATTCTGCACCCATGCGGGCGAGTTCGGCGCTGTATCCAGCCTGATCGCCGAGGAGTTGCGCCACTTGCATGTCGATGCCCGCCTTGTTGATGGCGAGGCTGAGCGTGTTCAGCTCCTGCTGGTTTTCGGCGTTCCGCTTGTTGATAATCGTTGCCTTTTCGCGCTGGCTCTCGTTCAGTCCCTGGCGGGACTTGGTCAGTGCGATCTCGAGGTCCAGCAGTTCGCTCTGGGTTTCAGCCAGGCCGCGGTCCACCGAATATTGGCGGGTATTGCTGGTCAGGCCCTTGCTGACGAGGCTGTTGACGTTGTTCAGCTCCTGCTGCGCAAGGTCGATCTGCCGCTTCTGGGAGACGATCTTGGCCTCCAGCGACTGGATTTCCTGCGTATAGAGGCGGCTCAGATCGTCTGCCGCCTCGATCTGGCTGTTGGATTCGACAGCCCGCAGGCGCATCAGGTTCAGTTCCTCGGCCTTGAGTTTGTCGATATCCGGCACGCCGGCGATCTCTGCGGGAATGTCGAAATCCGACTGACCGGCGATCTCGGCGCGCAGGCGGGCTGCACGCATCAAGAGATCGCGGCGATTCAGGAGGGCTGAGCGATAGTCGCCGGCCGACTGGATGCGGTCTCGCTGATAGTAGCTGCTGTCGTCACGCGACCGCATGTAGCCGCCTGCAATGCTGACGGCTTTGATGACGGTCATATTGGCCTCGAAGGGATAGCGTCCCGGCCGCTCGATGCTGCCGTTGACGAAGATCGGCGCGTGCTGGTCGATTTCGACAGCGATGAAAGGCCTTCCGGGAAGGTCGGCCTTGTCGGCCAGTGCTTCTGAAATGGCATCCGACAGCTGCTCGGTCGTCTGGCCGGAGGCCCTGATTTGACCGGCGATCGGGATCGAAAGATTGCCCGCATCATCGACGCTATAGGTTCCATCGAGAGCTTCCCAGCTCGCATATTTGGAATCGGTGGAACGCCATTCCACGACCCGCAGCTTTATCTTGTCTTCGGGGACGAGCGTGTAGCTGTCGGCGTGGGCAGCACTCCATCCCATCACGCAGGTAAAAACGGCAGCAAGGCCAACGAATGGAAGACGATCAAAGAAAGACATGGGCCACATAGCGTCTGTTACCTCCGTTTTGCCGCGATGGATGGCGAAGGCATCTCGCGATTTGAGGACTGGCTGAGTTCGAGGATGCGCATGGGAGATGCACGTCCCATCAGCAGATCGGACAAAGCCAGGAAATTGCCGTTCAGCCGGCCAAGACGGTCGACTGCGCGATCATTGAGCAGGGTGCCCCGGGCGTTCGCCAGGATATTGCGGCCGATCTGCGCCAGCGCACGGGTCAAGGACATGGTGCCCTTGCGCATCAGATGCACGGGATTTGCGACTTGCGAATAGCCGAGCCTCTTGCCGGGCTGGCGTCCGGACTTGACGCCGAGATGGACGCCGCAGGCGCCCGAAATATGCACCGATCGTCCGTAGCGGGCGATGGACCGGCTGAAATCGACATCTTCGAGCCAGCCGTAGAGCGGCAAGTCCTCGTCGAAGGCGAGCCCGTGGCCGACAATTGGCGCCAGCCGAACCGCCATATTGCATCCATAGGCGTTATAGATTTCGGTCACCTGCTCACCTCTTTCGCCTGCGGTCTTGATGACATGCATGGCTTCGGACTGGGTCAGCCCCTTGCCGAGAATGCCATCGGCGAGGACGTCTCCGGTGGCGATGACCACATCCGGATTGTCGGCGAAGACGGCCGCCATGCGCGGAATAAAGCCGGGCGCGGGAATGAAGTCGTCGTCGAGGAAGATCAGCACGTCCATGTCCGCGCTTGCGGCCTCAATGATCCGGTTGCGCTGGCAGGTTAGGCCGCGGGGCCCGACCATCAATTCCACGCCCTTTCGGTCGGCGAGCCCGGCAGCGTCATCCAGGTTGGGGACGCAGACGATTATGCGCTCCGGGTGAGGCTGGAGGCTGTCGATATAGGTCACCGTCTCCAGAAGTGTCGCCGGCCGGCCCGCCGAGGCAATGCCGACGGCGATCTTCAGCTTCGGCGCTTGTGGGGTCGGAGCCATCATGTCTGAACACTCGCTGGTGTGTTGTTGATGATCGCGCCGAGGATTTCTGCGCCGACATTGCGCATGCTGTCGATGACGCGAACGGTCTCGTCAATCGAAGTGCGGCCGTAAGAGGTTACGACGAGAACGCCGTCCAATTCCGGAGCGATCGCATTGGCGTCCGGCGACGAGGTGAAGGCAGAGATATCGACGAATATGGCGTCGAATTCCTTCTTCAGGTCGCTGAAGTTGAGCTGGGTGCGGCGCGAGCTCAGACGAACGGCGGGCGTCACTGCGCGGACCTTGCCAAGAGGCAGGAACTTCAGAGTGGGTGTCAGTGACAGGGTGGCGGTGCGGATCGCCTCGATATTGTCGAGCACGTCGATCAGGCCGGCCGAACTGTTCGGCGCAATGGACTTGCTCAGGGAAGATTTTGTCGCCGCGGCATCGATCAGCAGGGTACGCGAACCTGATATTGCCGAGAGCACAGCAAGCTCGCAGGCGATGGTGGATGCTCCTCCGCCCGGGTTAACGGCCACGATGCCGATCACCACGCGCCGTCTGCGGCGGAAGCCGGTGACAGTCGCACCAAGTTCGGCCATTCCGGGGATCATCGGATAGGCGACGGTGCCGCTATCGTTGGCAGTAGGCAGCGCCGCCGCGCGGCCAGCCCTCTTTGCGCGCCCAAGAGGCGTGACGAAAGACAGGCCAGCCGCTTGCGAGAGCTGGTTGGTACGCATGATGCGCCGGTCACTGACATGGCGGATCATGGCAAGGCCGAGGCCGGAACCGGCGCCGACGACCAGCGCGAAGGCGAGGATCAGCGAATTGTTCGGTTGCGCCTTGGAGAGCGGTGAGGTGGCCCGCGAAACGATGGTGGCGTCGGAGACCGGATAGGAAATGCGCTGCTTGGCCTCGGTGTACTGCGTAAGGGTGTTCTCGAAGAGGGTGCGGCGGGCATCGGTCGCGCTCTGCAACTCAGCAAGCTTGAACTGGTCGCGCGGATTCGCCTTGAAGGTGGCAAGCGCACTTGCGGCATCGGCAAGCCCGCGCTGCTGCTCATTGACGAACTGTTCCAGCCATTCGCTGTACTGCTGGGCTGCAGCGGCCTTCATCTGGACATTCTTACGGATGTATTGCTGGGCAACCGCATCGGCGATCTCAACCGCCCTCTGTGGGTTGGATGCGGATGCGGATATTTCGAGGATCGTCGACTGGCCAATGCGGCGCATTGCGACAATATTGCGCAGCCGTGCGATCGCCCGGTCGGTCCGCTGCGCTTCCTGGCTCGCCGCAGCGGGCTGGGCATTGCCCGAGGTCGCATCACTCTGTGCCGTCTCCGGCTGGGCGGTGCTGGCGGGGGTGCCCGTCAGCCAGTCCTTGACCTTGTCCTGCAGGGAAAGGGACTGATTGGAGAAGGCCGGATCGTTGGCGAGGTTCAGCGCGCTGGCGGCACCGCCAAGCACGTCGCTGGACTTCGCTATTTCGAGCTGTGCATCGATGAAGGCGTCTTCAGCGAACGCGCGTTGAGCGTCCGAGCCGTTCACCTGCGGGAAGACCATAAGCTGGGTACTGGCCACATATGTCGGCTTGGCGATGAGGAGATAGGCGGCGGCAAGTGCCAGGAAGACCAGGATGGTAGACACGATCCACGGCCAACGCATCCTTACGAAAAAGGACATGTCCCGCAGCGTCAGCGACGAACTACCGCTGGCAGTGGCCGGCAAAGATATCGGGGAGACGCTGCTGAAGACGTGATTTGAGTTCATAGTGTCCTGATCCAAAGGGCGAGAGTGTCTTCTTCGTTGATATTCAGCAGGTGCGCATGGCCCCGGTCGGGCCATACGTCGTTCTTGGATTAGTAGCAGCCGCGCTGCGAGAACAGGGCGGGAACCGTCTTTGCGATGATGATGAAATCGCGCACGAGCGACCAGTCGCGGACATATTGGACATCAAGCGCGACGCGATATTCGTAGCTGACATCGTTGCGGCCGCTGGTCTGCCATTGTCCGGTCAGGCCTGGTCTTGCAGCCATATAGCTCGTGACATGCTCGCCGTAGCGCGCAAGTTCTTCAGCCGTCACCGGCCGCGGGCCTACAACGCTCATTTCGCCGCGCAAGATATTGATGAGCTGCGGGAGCTCATCGATGCTGGACTTCCTCAGGATCTCACCGACAGTGGTGATGCGCGGATCGTTCTTCAGTTTCCGCGTCGTTTCCCACTCGGCCCGCGCTGAGGGATTGGCGCGCAGCAACTCGGCGAGCTGGGCGGCGGCATCGGTTTTCATTGTGCGGAACTTGAGACAGCCGAACGCGGCGCCCCCATATCCAATACGTGTATGCGAATAGAAGACCGGCCCGGGATCGCTCAACTTTACGATGAGTGCGACGATCAGCATCAGGGGTGACAGCAGAACCAGAGCGGTGGTCGCCACCACGATATCAACCGCGCGCTTGGATGCCCTTCCGACCACATGAGGTCGTGATACTAGGCGACGATCGTTATTCGGCCCGGACTGGTCAACGTTCGGCCAGGATTCACGAACTTCAATACTCTGTGTTTCCCAAGTCATCGACCGACTCCAAAAGTTTCCGGTTAGAACCTTATGAAGTTTGGTGCAGCGCAATGTGCTTGTCTGTGACCGCGGTCATAATGATTAGCAAATTCTTTATGCTAATACTGTAATGCTACGGAGTTCTCTACGAATTCGGCGGCGGGGGATTTCTACATCCTAATTTTATTCGAAAATTTAACTTACATGTCGTCTGAGGCGCACGGCTTGAATAGATGAAGCCGGGCGTTGTAGCTATTTTTTGAACAATTTTGATAGGGACCGCCCCAAAAATAGGCAGTTTGGCTTAATACCTCTCCTGAATTCGACGGATACTAGAAAAAATATAATCTATATAACTGGTGGTATTGTCACTATTATTTGAGATGCTCTTGTCATCTTCGATTGTTATTTGACTCTCAAGTTAGGACAATATAAATGATGCAGTGCAGCATCAGCTACGACCAATCTGTTTTGTTGGGGAGTTATGCGCATGGACGGAGCTACACAAACGAGAGACTATAGGGTCGCTGTGGGCAATGCGGCTATTAGCGTTGTTCCGGATACATCTTTGAACAATCGCATCTCAAGTGACGACGACTTCCCGTTCTGCCGCGCGACTATACGAAATTTTCGTCGCGGCGAACTTATTGCAGGCGCTGGAGTCTTTGTAGATATGTTTGCTCGCGTGCAGCGCGGGCTAGTCAGCGCCAGTACGATGCTGCCAGACGGCAGGGAGTTCATTGTGGAGATCATTCCGAGGGGCGGTTTGATCGGTGAGCTCGAAGTATTACGTAAGCAAATACTGAATCTGGAGTATAGAGCCAGTTCGGATTGCGAGCTATACTTCTTCGAAGGCCGGCTGCTGCGAGAAAGGTACGCCACCGATCCGCAGTTCCAGGAGAAGGTTTTTTCGAGAACGCTTGCGCGTGTTTCCGAGCTGGAGCGCCGCATAATTTCGAACGCCGGATCCAGCCTTCAGTCGCGGCTGGCCGCAATGCTTCTGCGGCTATCTTCGGTCTACGGAAAGGATACGCCGGCGAACCGGGACGTGCTGATAATTTCCCAGAACGATCTGGCGGCGACGCTTCCGGCTTCTCGTGAAAAAGTCAACCAGTGCTTGCGTCGCCTGCGTGAATGCAAGGTGATCGACGGAGCCCAGGGCAGGATCCGTATCCTCAACCGCAAGGCGCTGGAAGCCTATGCTGACGGTGCGGCGTCGGCAAAATAATGCACTTCGTCACGATCCGGCTGCCGTCCGCGGCCGGTCCGTGACCACTTCACCCTCATGGACGGTTAGGGGCCTGGCCGTCAAAGCATCCATTGTGTCTGTCGTCGGAGAGCTTCTATGAACGACATCGGCCAACTGCGTCCTGATGAGAATGGGCCTGCCGTTTCGACGTTGCGGTGGCCGGCTTCCGGACGCTACGCAAAAATATGGAGGGACGGCATCGCGGCGCACCCGGTGCTCGACCGTGTGGTCATCATTGACGACTATTCGACGGCGAGGGGTGGGGCGACCGCCCTTGCGGTCCTGTCGGCGAAGCTCTTCTGCGGACTCGGCATTGCCGTGACCTATATCTGCGGCGACGATGGAGCGAACGAGGAGCTTGCGGCCCTCGGCGTTTCAATCGTCAAGCTGAATAGCCGCGACCTCCTGAGTTCCAACCGAGCCAAGGCCTTCGCGACCGGCATTCATAATCCGGCAGCCGGCAGCATGATTTCCACCTGGGTGCGGGCCAACGATACGCCCAGGACAGCCTATCATGTTCATGGCTGGCATCAGATCCTGTCGCCGGCGGTCTTCGACGCGCTTACACCCGTTGCGGAGCGATGCGTCGTTCACGCCCATGATTTCTTTACCGGTTGTCCCAATGGGGCCTTTTTCGATTATCAGGCGCAGGAGATCTGCCAGCGTCGTCCGCTCGGGGCAGGCTGCATCACCACCTCCTGCGACAAGCGCAGCTATGCGCAAAAGCTCTGGCGTGCGGCCCGCGGCGCCAATCTCTTGCGCGCGCTGAGAAGCCGCCCCGCCTTCAGCAGGATCATCCTGCTCCACGAAAAGATGGCCGAGTTCCTGGTGGGCTCCGGCTACCAGCCGGAACGGCTCGTCACCATCCGCAATCCTATCGCGCCACTGACGGCCGAGCGTGTGACGGCCGAGGACAATGATGAGTTCGTCTTTATCGGCCGGCTGGACGAGGAAAAGGGCATCGAAGATGCGCTTGCCGCTGCGCGCAGAGCCGGAGCAAGGCTATGCGTGATCGGCGATGGGCCGCTGATGCCGAAGGTCGTGGCGGCCGGCGATCATGTCCGGCCCATGGGCTGGCAGTCGCATGCGGAGATCGGCCGGATCATCCGCACCGCAAGCGCGCTTGTCATGCCGTCCCGCTATCCGGAGCCGTTCGGCCTTGTGGCGATCGAGGCGGCGCGCAGCGGCCTTCCCGTTATCATGACCAAGGGCGCTTTCCTTGCCGAGGAAATGGAGAGGGCCGGAATGGCGATCTCCTGCAACACGATGGACGAGGAAGCCTTCGCCACAACGCTGGCGGCCTTCCGCAACATGCCGAGGGAGGATGTTCGCCTCATGAGCGAACGTGCCTTCCGGCTGTCGCCCAATCTGGCGACGACGCATGAAGAATGGCGCGATGCCCTTCTCGCGCAATACCGCAGTCTGATTCCGACGAATGTAGTGCCCGAGCCGAGGGGCGGGGCGATCATACAAGGAGCGTTCAGGTGACTGTCAAAGCAGCAAGCTCTCTCCCCGAAGCGATGGCATTCCGCGGTGACGCGCCCGTCGTGGCAAGAAGTCGGGTCGTCGAAGCCGGCAGCCGGGTCGATGCGAAGCAGCTTCGCGTCGCTATCGTCCACTATTGGCTGGTATCGATGCGCGGTGGCGAAAAGGTGGTGGAAGAACTCTGCCGTATGTTCCCTCAGGCAGACATCTTCACGCTGGTGTATAATCCCGATCGTACCAGCGATTTCCTCAACAGCCGCAACATCCAAACGTCCTTCCTGCAGAAGATCCCGCGTTCTACGCGCCATTACACGAAGATGCTGCCGCTCATGCCCTTCGCGCTCGAGCACTTTGATCTGCAGGACTATGATCTTGTCATTTCAAGTGAATCCGGCCCCGCCAAGGGCATCATCACCCGGGCAGATGCACTTCACATCTGCTACTGCCATTCGCCGATGCGCTACATCTGGGATCAGTTCCATGTGTACCGGCGCGGTGTTTCCTGGATCGGCAAGGCAATGATGTCACTCACGGCTCCGATGCTGCGTGCCTGGGATGTGACGACTGCCTCGCGCGTCGATACGTTCGTAGCGAATTCCAGCTATGTCGCGGGCCGTATCCGCCGCTTCTATGACCGCGACGCCGTCGTCATCTATCCACCGGTTGCGACCGACGATTTCGCCGTCGGGCAGGGCAAGGGCGAGTTCTATCTCTATGCGGGCCAGCTCACCGCCTATAAGCGGCCGGATATTGCCGTGAAGGCCTGCACCGAAATGGGCCGCAATCTGGTCGTGATCGGTGAGGGCGAGCAGGAAGCCTATCTGAGATCAATCGCCGGACCGACGGTGCAGTTTCTCGGCCATCAGACGTTCCCGGTTCTGCGTGATCATCTGTCGCGTTGCCGCGCGTTGCTGTTCCCTGGCGTCGAAGACTTCGGCATTCTGCCGGTGGAAGCGATGGCGTCCGGCCGGCCGGTTCTGGCCTTTGATGCGGGCGGCGCACGCGAAACTGTCTGCGCACCGCATGTCGGCTTCCGCTTTGCCGAGCAGAGTACGGAAGCGCTGATGGAAACGATGGCAGCCTTCGAAGCGGTCGAGGACGCGCTCGATCCGGTGGCGATCCATAACCACGCCCTGAAATTCTCCGCAGCGGTGTTCCGCGACCGCCTCGGTTCGCTCATCGATGAGCAACTCGCCAAGCATGGCCATCAGGCCGCAAGCCCTATCAGGAGGAAAGTAAGCTGACACGCACAAAAACCCCGGAGCGGCGGTACCCGGCGCTCCCCAGAAGAGGTTCGTTGCTCATGGCCAAGGAATAGATCGTGTCAAGCGTATCGCATAGAACGGCGACAGCAAGCATTTGGACAATCAGCGGAAAATTCCTGGCACGACTGCTCGATTTCGTGAGCCTGCTCATTCTTGCAAGACTTTTGAGCCCGGCCGATTTCGGCATCGTCGCCATTGCCACATCGGTTCTTGTCATCGTCGAGGCGATCCTCGATCTGCCGCTCACCCAAGCGTTGGTGCGTGTTCCCTCACCGTCTGAGCGGATGTTTGCAACAGCCTTTACATTGAGCCTCATCAGAGGAACGGCGATCAGCCTGTTGATGATGGTCATCGCCTGGCCGATGGCTCTCATCTACAACGATCCGCGGCTTTTTCAGCTGGTTGCCGTGGTTTCGATCGCGCCTGCAATGCGTAGCGTCATCAGCCCGCGCATGGTGCTTTTCATGCAGCGTTTCGACTTCCGGCGCGAATTTGCCCTCGACCTCATCGCCAAGGGATCGACCCTGATCTTTGGTGTCAGTGTCGCGCTTGCGACCAATAGTTACTGGGGGTTGGCGATTGGCGCCGTTGCCGGGCCGACGATGTCGACCATCGTCTCCTATATCTTCGCGCCGATGCGGCCGAGGCTCAGCCTTTCGGAATGGAAGCATTTCCAGGACATGATCGGCTGGAACACTGTTTCTCAGGTTCTCAACTCGCTCAACTGGCAGATGGACCGGCTGCTGCTGCCGTGCTTTACGAGCCTTTCCACTTACGGCGCCTTCAGCGTCGCGGATAATCTTGCCGGCATTCCCTATCAGACATTCGTCGGTCCGCTGATGCGTCCGCTAATGGCCGCCTTTTCCAATGTTAGCGATCGGGGCAAGCAGATCACCGCCTATCTGAAGGCCACCAATGCAATCATGGTCGTGGCGGCTCCCATCCTGTTCGTCATCATTTTCCTGGCCGAACCGATCCTGCGCATCGTCGTCGGCGAGAAATGGGCCTTCGCGGCGCCGATCCTGCAGTGGCTCTGCACCGTCAGCCTGATCGGCCTGCCGACGACCATCATGCCGCCGCTCGTCATGGTTCTCGACAAGACCCGCTATGTGGCGCTCCGGATGTTTGCTGAATTCGCAGTGAGGGCGCCGGTTACAGTGCTCGGCGTTGCGATGTTCGGGCTTGACGGTGCGCTGGCAGGGCGCGTCATCGCCGCTGTCGTTGCCTATGTCGTCTGCCTTGTCATCACACAGCGGCTGATCGGTGCCTCGATTGGTGCGCAGCTCTACGCGTTTATCCGGCCGCTTGCGGCCTGCCTGCCGATGATCTGTTTCCTGCTCTGGGTTCGGCCTGTTCTCATTGCCATGCCGCTCGGCATCGAACTCGTCGCTGGCGTTGGCTTATGCAGCGGTGCCGCGCTTGCGATTTTCTGGGTTTTCTCCTTGCTCCTGTGGCAGGCCGTAGGGCGGCCGGACGGGCTAGAGGCCATCATCGTCAGGAAGATCATGCCCTGGCGAAACGGAGTCGTCGTCTCATGATCGGCTCGCAAAACCCCGCGACGGGGTCGAAATCTCCGGGAGGGAGAAACATGCATTACGCGAAATTTGCCGGAAGATTTGCGCTTCTGATCGTCATCGGCCTTTTCGGCCCGCCAGGTCCGCGGCCGAGCGAAGCGGAAGAGCCGCTCAATCTCGACGATTTTCAGCTGACCTTTAGCGAAGATTTCAACACCCTAGATGCTTCGGCCTGGGGTGAGAACGGATCGCGCTGGATCGCACATACACCGTGGAATGGCGATTTCGGCGATGCCCAGTTTACCGACCCGATGGACGGTTTCCCTTTTACGGTCAATGACGGCATCTTGCGGATCGAGGCTCGGAAGGATGCGGATGGCAAGTGGCGCTCCGGTCTGCTCGCCTCCACCAATCCGAAGGGCGAAGGCTTCTCCCAGGAGTTCGGTTATTTTGAAGCGCGTATGAAGCTGCCGCCCGGCAAGGGCGTATGGCCGGCTTTCTGGCTGATCGGCCTCGACCGGTCCAAATTTACCTCGGAAATCGACGTGATCGAATATTACGGCCGTGCACCGGGCGAGTTCAGCATGGGCTATCATGTCTGGCGCCCGAGCAACCAGCACACGACGGACGGCCATCTGACGAATGTGCCCGAAGGCTCGCTCAGCAGCGACTATCACACTTTCGGCGTCGATATCGGCCCGCAGAAATCGACCTTCTATCTGGATCGCAATCCCCTCTGGAGCTTCGATACGCCGCCGGAATTCCACATGCCCTTCTATCCGCTGGTCAATCTTGCGCTCGGGTCAGGCTGGCCGATCGAT
Organism: Rhizobium sp. CF142; assembly: GCF_000281145.1. Lineage (NCBI taxonomy): Bacteria > Pseudomonadati > Pseudomonadota > Alphaproteobacteria > Hyphomicrobiales > Rhizobiaceae > Rhizobium > Rhizobium sp. CF142. The sequence goes on from NZ_AJWE01000096.1 coordinate 34,502, forward strand.
GAAACGCCGAACCCGTCCTATCTGCTGGTCGATTACATCCATATCTATCAGCGCAAGGACCTGATTTCGGCCAAAAACGATTAGGGCCGGATGGCGGTCTGCGAGCGTTTGAGCGCGTCGAGTACGATGCCGGTCAGCCGGCGCGATGGGGAACTGCGCGGCCAGAGCATACCGACCTCTCGCGGTGGAAAGGGCACAGGCAGTTCGAGGACAGCGAGGTTGAGGCCTTCCGGCCAGGGTCTTGCCCAGTCCGGCACCAGAGAGACGCCGAGCCCATTGGCGACCAAGACCGAGATCGCTTCGAGGGAATCGAGTTCCAGACGTTCAGCCGGCTTCAAACCCTGTCTTTGAAGATACTCGTCGGCAAGGCGGCCACCCCAGTTGTTCCGGTCGTAGCGGATGAAGGGGCGGGTCTTCAGGAGCGCGTGCGGGTTCTCGCCCCGGCAAGCGGCGGGGGCTACGAGAACCAGACGTTCGGCCCGCAGCAGTTCCCATTCCAATGTTTTCGGTATCGAAAAAGGTGGCTTTACGATGATCGCCGCGTCGATATCCCGGTCTATCAGCCGCTGGTAGAGATCGGTCGACGGGCCTGGCAGCAGGAAGACCTCGACAAGCGGCATGCTGGCGAAGACTTCATGCAGGGCTGAGGGCAGCAGCCCGGTCAGCGCGGTGGTGATGGCGCCGAGCCGAAGCTCGCCGGAAGGCAGATCGGCATTGGCAAGGCTGCGCAGATCGCGGACCTCTGAGAGGATCCTGCGGCTCTTTTCGATGATGGCGTGGCCGGTATCGGTCGGGCGGACACGGCGGCCAACCCGGGTCAGCAGCGGCACGCCGACATCGTCTTCCAGCGCCTGCATGCGCTGGGCGACCGCGGCCGGCGTGATGCCGAGGCGGCGGGAGGCTTCGGCCAGCGATCCGAGTGCGGCAACCAGCAGGAAGGTATCGAGAAAGCGCGTTTCCATAAGAAAAGTTTTTCTATCTTCTGAAACCAGAAAAAGCGAGATTTTTCTTCTTTTCGTGATCGCCATAATGTTGGCGAAACCGGAGTATCTGCCTTGGATATGCAATTGAATGGAAAGACCGCGCTTGTGTTCGGTGCGGGTGGTGGACTGGGCGGTGCGATTGCCCGCTCGCTGGCCTTAGAAGGCGTTCGCGTCGCCGTCGCCGATATCGATGAAGCCGCGGCAAGGAAAACGGCGGAAGGTATCGTTTCCGGTGGGGGGAAGGCACTGGCGATCGGCTGGGATATTGCCGATCTCTCTGTCATCGAGGCAAGACTCGCTGTGATCGCCGATACTTTTGGGGCCGTCGATATCCTCGTCAACAATACGGGCGGACCGCCACCAACACCGGCCTCCGGTCAATCGGCGGAAACCTGGTCGAAATATTTCGACATGATGGTGCGTTCGGTGATTGCCGTGACGGATGCCGTATTGCCCGGCATGAAGGCGAGCGGTTGGGGCCGTGTCATCACGTCCACGTCATCAGGCGTCGTGGCGCCGATCCCCAATCTGGGTATCTCCAACAGCCTGCGCCTGGCATTGGTCGGCTGGTCGAAGACGCTCGCCCGTGAGATCGGCCGTGATGGGATTACCGCCAATATCGTGCTGCCGGGGCGCATCGCGACCGGCCGCATTACTTTCCTCGACGAACAGAAGGCGAAGCGCGAAAACCGGCCGGTGGAAGAGGTGACGGCGGAGAGCACAGCCGCCATTCCTGTCGGGCGTTACGGCCGACCGGAGGAATACGGAGACACAGTTGCTTTTCTCGCCAGCCCGCGCGCATCCTATATTACCGGCTCCGTCATCCGCATCGACGGCGGCCTCATCCAGAGCATATGAGGTGCAATCCATGTCTCTAGATCCAGCCGTTATCGAAACTCTGAAGGGCGTCTCCACGGCGACTCTGACAACCGTGCTTCTGAAAAAGGGGCTCAGGAATGTCTGGATGCGCGGCACAAAGCCGCTAAGGCCGGGCCAGGAGCGGGTGGTCGGCCCAGCCTTCACGCTGCGTTTCGTGCCGGCGCGGGAGGATTTGGCAACACCCGAAAGCTGGGCTTCGCCAATCTCCACGCGCGCGGCGATCGAGGAGATGCCGGAGGGCTGCATTGCCGTGGTCGATGCGATGGGCGTGCAGGATGCCGGCATCTTCGGCGATATTCTCTGCGCCCGGATGATGAAGCGCAAGGTCGCGGCCTTGGTCAGCGATGGTGTGGTGCGCGATCTGGAAGGCGTGCTTGCGAGCGAGTTGCCTGTCTGGTGCGACGGCATGGCTGCGCCGCCTTCCGTCGCCGGGCTGACCTTCGTCGGCTGGCAGCAGCCGATCGCCTGCGGTGGCGTTGCTGTTTTCCCCGGCGATATCGTCGTTGCCGACAAGGATGGCGCCGTGCTTATCCCAGCCGCCTTGCTCGATGCGGTGCTTGCCGAAGCGCCGGAACAGGAGCGCATGGAAGGCTGGATCATGACCGAAATCGACCGGGGCGTGCCGCTGCCTGGTCTCTATCCCATGAACGCGGAAACCAAGGCACGCTATCAGGCGTGGAAGGATGCACAATGAGCTTCGGAACTGACGCAAAGGGCGTCTATGCAATTGCAACCACGCCATTTCTGCCTGATGGTACCCTCGACGCGCCGTCAATCGACCGGCTGACCGACTTCTATCAGGACAGCGGCGTTACCGGCATGACTATCCTCGGGATCATGGGCGAGGCGCCGAAGCTTGAGCCCGCGGAATCGCGAGCGATCATTCGCCAGGTGGTCGGCCGTTCAAGAGTGCCGGTCGTTGTCGGCGTCTCCGCACCTGGCTTTGCGGCGATGCGTTCGCTCGCCCGCGATGCGATGGACATGGGGGCCGCCGGCGTGATGATCGCGCCGACGCCGGCGCTTCGCACCGACGAGCAGATCGTCCAGTATTTTGCGCAGGCTGTTGAGGCCGTCGGCACGGACGTTCCGTGGGTGCTACAGGATTATCCGCTGACGCTGACGGTCGTCATGTCGGCCAGCGTGGTCGCCAAGATCATCTCCGATCATCCCTCCTGCGTCATGCTTAAGCACGAGGACTGGCCGGGATTGGAGAAGATCTCAAAGCTGCGCGCCATGCAGAAAGCCGGCGAGCTTCGACCCTTCTCGATCCTCTGCGGCAATGGCGGCATGTTCCTCGATTTCGAGCCGGAGCGCGGTGCTGACGGCGCCATGACCGGCTACGGTTTCCCGGACATGCTGGTGGAGTTGGTCAATCTGTTTGCCGTCGGCAAACGCGATGAGGCCCATGACCTCTTTGACGCCCATCTGCCGCTGATCCGCTACGAACAGCAGCTCGGCGTCGGCCTTGCCGTCCGCAAGCATGTTCTCATGCGCCGGGGCGTCATCACCTCGGATGCGCAACGCAAGCCAGGAAGCGCGCTCAGCGCCACGGCGCGGGCTGAGGTCGACTATCTGCTGCGCCGCCTTGCGCGGCACGATCCTCGCGCACCCGTCTGATGAAGAAGGCTCCCCGCGGCAGAGCGGGGAGCCTTGTTGTTCAAAATGTACCGCCGCTCGGTCGATGGCGGCGGTCGCCTGCGAGGCGATGTGTAAGCAGTCGTTCCCGCCTTACTTCGGAGAATTTAGAACCCGGATCGGTTTTCCGTCGATCCAGGCGGCGATATTCTCCACGGCATCCCGATAGAAGATGCGATAGGTTTCCTCCGTCACATAGCCGAGATGTGGGGTCGCCACGACATTGGCGAGCCGCCGGAATGCGTGGTTCGCGGGCAGGGGCTCCTCGTCGAAGACATCAAGGCCGGCGCCGCCGAGATGGCCGCTTTCCAGTGCTGTGACCAGTGCCTGCTCGCCGACGAGTGGTCCCCGGGACGTGTTGAGAAGGATGGCACCCGGTTTCATGCGGTCGAGTTCGCGCTTGCCGATGATGCCCTTTGTTTCAGCGTTCAGGGTGAGATGCAGCGTGACGATATCGGCGGCGGACAGCAGTTCATCGAGGGAGGCGGCGTAGCCGATGCCGAGATCGGCACTTTTCTGCGGCGTGTTGGAGCGCGACGAGCCGATAACGTTCATGCCGAAGGCGCGGCCGTAAGCGGCGACCTGCTGGCCGAGCTTGCCGAGACCGACGACGCCGAGTGTCAGCCCCCTGAGGTCGCGCCCGACGGAGAGCTGCCACGGATTTTGCGCTGCGCGGAAATTGGTGACTTCCGAGGGGATATGGCGAACCAGCGCCATCAGCAGCGCCCAGGTGAGTTCAGCGGCTGAGCCGACGAAACCGCGCGTGCCGGCAACCGTGATGCCGAGGCGGGTGGCAGCGGCCATGTCGATCGAGGCATTGGCCATGCCGGTCGTGATCAGCAGTTTCAGTTTCGGCAGCCGGCCGAGGCGTTTGGCGTCGAAAGGGGTGCGTTCCCGCATGGCGATGATGATGTCATAGTCCGACAGCCGGCCGATCAGCGCGTCGGTATCGGCGATATGGTCGTCGAAACAGTTGATCTCGACCTTCGCCTCGATGCCGCTCCAGTCGGCCATGGAAAGCGCGACGTGCTGATAGTCATCGAGAATGGCGCAGCGTAAAGGCATTCGAAGAACTCCATGAAATATCGGTGTTTGGCGCCCCGGTCAGAGAACCATTATCGCATATTCCGAGGATATGGTGGCCGCTCGCGCAATCGTGAGAGAGGCATAGGCTAGTCGAGTTCTGCCGAATGTTCCTTGAGCAAAGCCAGAAATTCCGCCTGAAGGGCCGTCGGTAGCCAGTGGCGGCGCAGCGTGACACCGACAGGGCGCCGCGAATCCGGCAGCGGATAATCCATCGCGGCGAGAAAGCCTGCCTCCAGCTCATAGCGGATCTGATGGTGGGAGAGCAGGGCGAGGTGATCGGACTTCAGGAGCACGCCTCTGATGGCATTGAGCGAGCCGGTCTCGACGCTCTGGCGGGCAGGCTTGTCCTTCGGAAAGGTTGCTGCCACGGCGTTGAAGGTTTCGCGCGAGGGCGTGTCGCGGCGGGCGACGACCCAGGGGTAGTCCGCGAGATCGTCAGGGGTGATCTCCCGGCGCTGCGTCAGCGGATGGTCGGCACGTCCGGCGATGCTGAGTTCGAAATCGAAGAGCGGTTCCTGATACAGGGTTTTCGAGACGAGGCTTCTACGCAGTGCGCCGACGAGGATATCGATGCGGCCGCGCTCAAGGTCGTCGATCAGCACCTCGTAGCTGCCCTCAACGATTCCGAAGCGTGCGAGCGGATAGCGGTTGGCAAGATGCGCGATCACATCGGGCACCAGGAAGGTTCGGGTCAGTGGCAGGGTGCCGATCGAGATACGGCCGGCATAGTGATTGCGTGCCTCCAGGAGCTCGTCGCGAAGGTTTTCGAATTCAGAAATCGCCAGGCTGAACCAGCGGGCGGCGGAAAGGCCTGCGGCGGTCAGGCGGACATTGCGACCGGAATTTTCGAAAAGGGAAATGCCGATGATGGCTTCGGCCTCGCGAGCGGCGCGTTGTACGGCCGGTTCCGATTGCTCCAGCGTGCGGGCAGCGGCGCTGAAGCTGCCATGTTCGGCAAATGTCGTAATGGCGCGCAGGTGCGGCCATGTGAGGCGCATTTCGATAATGCCAATTGCCGCTTTTGCGGCTGGTCCCCAGGCCTGACGGATAAGGCCAAGAAGGCGACGGAACCGTTGTTGGGCGATCTTGCCTTCCGCCGTCAGCATCATGGCGTGGCGTTCGACAAGGGTTGCGTCCAGAAGCTTTTCCAGCCGCCGCAAGGCTTGGGATGCCGCAGGCTGGGTGATGCCGAGGATGGCTGCGGCTGATGTCAGCGAGCCGGTCTCGGCGCAGGCGACGAATAGCCTGATATGTCTGATATTCGGATGGTCGGGCGTCGGCATGGCTCTTCCTGGGGGCCTGCGGAGGGGCTTCTCAGGGTAGCGCGGCCGGTGTTTTGACGGAACGGTGTTTGTTCATCCAGTCTGCCGCCACCTGGATGCCACCGAGCGGGAAGATATGCAGTTGGCTAATAAGGCTTTCAGGCTTTTCTGCTTTGTAATCAGCAAAGGCAGCGACCAGATCGGTCGGCTCGTAGGGCAAGAGCAGCTTGCCCATGTCCATGGCGCGCTTCTGCAGCACCTTGATCGAGGGGCCGATGCCGCAGGAGATTGCGTATTTGATCAATGTCTGAAGCCTGGCAGGACCGGCAACGCCGACATGGATGGGCATGGTGACGCCGGCTGCCTGGATGCGTTCCGCCCAGTCGATGACAGGTTGAGGGTCGAAGGTGAATTGAGTGGTGAGGGCAAGCTGCGCATCGGTACGCGAGGCGAAATCCTGCTTCCAGAGCAGTGCCCGGTCGGCCAGGGCAGTTGATCCGTCCGGGTCGACGTCACGGCTGCCTTCCGGATGACCGGCAAAATGCAGATGCGTGAAGCCGTGATGGTCGAAAAGCCCGGTCTCGATCAATTGTGTGGAACTGTGAAAATCGCCTACAGGCGTGGTCCTGCCGCCACCGAGCAGGAGAGCCTGGTGGACATCGGCTTCGCCGCGATATCGTTCCAGCCAGTCCGCCAATGTGCTGATATGAGGAATACTGCGGGCCGGGAGATGCGGCATGACTGCAAACCCTTGTGCGCTTAGCCGCCTTGCCGTCGCCACCATATCATCGATCGGGGTGCCGTCGAGATGAGCGATATAGACGCGTGTCCCGGTTGGCAGGAATGCGCGAAAGTCATCGATCTTGGCGGCCGTTCTTGGCATGACCTCGATCGACCAACCTTCGATCATGTCGGCGAATTCCGGCTCAGGAGTGCGTTCCCTGGACTTGCTGGTAAAATTCAACAACGCCATTTCATTACTCCGTTCGGCGCTCCTCCGCGCCTCTCAAAATGTATACATAAAGAAATCTATTTCAATCCAGATGAGTCAATTTCAGGCTAAATTGCGATAAATATGCAGATACCTCGATCTTTGAGTATGCATTTGGCTTGAGAAAAAAAGGAGCGTGCCTGTCGCGTAGGACCGCCCATTCGCTCCGGCGGCCTGACGATCAGTGATAATATTGTCGATCCGACCATGCCCTTCTGCGGCGTCAGGGAATTCGGCCGGGCCGCGAAGGCGGCATCGAGGGCCTCGACAATTATATCGAGCTGAAAACCGTCCATTTTACCTAGATGCTGGCAGGGGTGGATGGTCGCCGGAGCCGGGCTTTGGCGGCAGTCCTTTCAGCTCGCTCTTGGCTCTATCTGTAACCTCAGCTTATGACCCGTCAGCAGAACGAAGTTGCCTGCTGTTGCCAACCTTCCTAGTATTTTCAATGGCAGGCGGACGTGGAGGCGTACGCCTGTGAGGAGGATCATCATGAGATTTTTGAAAGCCGGTGAGGCCATCGCCTGGGAGCCTGCCGCATGACCGAGCCCTGTTTTGACGTCGCGCATCTCGGTCATGTGGAACTCTATAGCGACCGTTTCGATGAGAGCCTGGATTTCTTCACAAGGGTCTATGGGCTCACACCCAGCCTGATCGAAGATGGCGTCGCCTATCTGCGTGCCTTCGACGATTATGAATTCCATACGCTGAAGCTGGTTCGGCATCACACGACCGGCGTCGGCCATGTCGGCTACCGCACGTCGTCTCCGGAAGCCCTGGAACGGCGGGTGAAGGTGATCGAGGAAATGGGCTGTGGCCTTGGCTGGGTGGACGGCGACGCGGGACATGGCCGCGCCTATCGCTTTATCGATCCGGACGGTCATATTTTCGAGCTCTATTACGACACGCATGTCTATGAGGCGCCCGAAGGCGAGCGTCCAGCGCTGAAGAATATCGCCCAGCGCTATCACGGGCGCGGCGCCAGTCCGCGCCGGCTCGACCACCTGAACCTGCTCGCAAGCGATATCAGGGCAATCCGCGACTTCATGACGAAAGCGCTTGGCAGCCGGGTGACGGAGCAGATCCAGCTCGACAATGGAAGGCTTGGTGGCTGCTGGTTCACGGTCAACAACAAGACCTATGACATCGCCTATTCCGAAGACCATACCGGCGCGAAGGGCCGATTTCACCACGTCACCTATGCTGTCGACCAGCGCGAGGACATTCTGCGCGCGGCCGATATCTTTCTTGAGAATGGCGTCCATATCGAAACCGGGCCGCACAAGCATGCGATCCAGGGCACCTTTTTCCTCTACGTCTGGGAGCCAGCGGGCAACCGTGTCGAGCTCGCCAATGCCGGCGCTCGGCTGATCCTCAGGCCCGATTGGCCGACCGTGACCTGGACAGAGATGGAGCGCAAGAAAGGCCAGGCCTGGGGCCTGAAAACGATCGAGACATTTCACACGCATGGCACGCCCCCCGTGGCAAGGAAGGACTAGTTCATGGCAAAGACGGCCTTGGTCATCAGCGCGCATTCGGCGGATTTCGTCTGGCGCTGCGGCGGTGCGATCGCGCTTCATCAGGAAAAGGGCTACGAGGTTACCGTTCTCTGTCTGTCCTATGGCGAGCGCGGCGAGAGCGCCAAGCTCTGGAAGAATGCAGGGATGACGCTGGAAAAGGTGAAGGCGGCGCGGCGCGTCGAGGCGGAGAATGCCGCGCAGGCACTTGGCGTGCACGATATCCAGTTCTTCGATCTCGGCGATTATCCGCTGGTCGTGGGCCAGGAGGCAAAATTCCGGCTGGTCGATGCGATCCGCGCCGTGCAGCCGGAATTCATGCTCAGCCACTCCAAGTGGGATCCCTATAATACCGACCATATGTATGCGACGCAGGTGGCGCTCGAAGCACGCATGATCGCACAGGCCTGGGGGCATAATCCTGGCGAGAAGGTCCTTGGTGCGCCGCAGCTTTATCTGTTCGAACCGCACCAGACCGAGCAGATGGAATGGAAGCCAGACGTCTTCCTCGACATCTCGCCTGTCTGGGAGAAGAAGTGGGCGGCGATCCAATGCATGGAGGGGCAGGAGCACCTCTGGCACTACTACAAGAATGTCGCCGAAAACCGCGGCAATCACTTCATGCGCAATTCCGGCGGTCAGTCGGGAGGTCGTAAGGCAACGCATGCCGAGGGTTTCCAGTCGGTGTTCCCGCGAACGGTGGATGAACTCTGATGGGCGTCGTCGTTCAGAACATCGAGAGGGCGGAACAATCCGTCATCGATCGTCTCGCTACCTGCGGGGTGGCGACCGTGCATGAGGCGCAGGGCCGCAAGGGCCTGCTCGCGAGCTACATGCGACCGATCTATCCGGGTGCGAGGATTGCGGCGAGCGCGGTGACTATTTCCACCCCTCCGGGCGACAACTGGATGCTCCATGTGGCTATCGAGCAGATCAGAGCGGGCGATATCCTGCTGCTCGCGCCGACCAGTCCCTGCGAGGATGGTTATTTCGGCGATCTTCTGGCGACGTCTGCCATGGCGCGTGGCTGCCGCGGGCTCGTCATCGATGCCGGCGTGCGCGATGTCGCCGATCTCAAGGCGATGAATTTTCCGGTCTGGTCGAAGGCGATCTTTGCGCAGGGCACGGTCAAGGAGACGCTGGGCTCGGTCAATATTCCCGTGGTCTGCGCCGGTGCGCTCGTCAATCCGGGTGACGTGATCGTTGCCGATGATGACGGCGTCTGCGTCGTGCTGCGGGAGGAGGCGACCGATGTTGCCGACAAGGCCGAGCAGCGGATTGCTGCGGAAGAGGAGAAGCGCCGGCGGCTGGCCGCAGGCGAACTCGGGCTCGATATCTACAAGATGCGCGAGCGGCTGGCAGAGAAGGGGCTGAAATATGTCTAGGGTCGCGGCGCAAGGCGGCGTTCCCTGCATGTGGATGCGCGGTGGCACGTCCAAGGGTGGCTATTTCCTGGCTGAAGATCTGCCTGAGGATCGCGACGGATTTCTGCTCCGGGTGATGGGCTCGCCCGATCCGCGGCAGATCGACGGCATGGGAGGCGCCGATCCGCTGACCTCGAAGATCGCCGTCGTCAAGCGGTCCGAGCGGCCCAACGTCGATATCGATTATCTCTTCCTGCAGGTCTTTGTTGATGAGCCCATTGTCACTGATGCGCAGAACTGCGGAAACATCCTTGCCGGTGTCGGGCCCTTCGCCATCGAGCGCGGCCTGATCGAGGCCGGGGACGGGCAGACGGAAGTCCGCATCTTCATGGAAAATACCGGGCAGGTCGCCACCGCTAAGATCGCCACGCCCGATCGCCGTGTGAGCTATGCGGGTGACGCTCGTATCGACGGCGTGCCGGGCACGGCGGCGGCGGTGCCGATTACCTTTGCGGATACGGCAGGTTCAAGCTGTGGAGCCCTGCTGCCGACCGGCCATGCCGTCGATATCATCGAGGGTATCGAATGCATGCTTATCGACAATGGCATGCCCTGCGTCGTCATGCTGGCGAGCGACCTTGGCATCGAAGGGACGGAAACGCCTGATACGCTCGAAGCCAATGGAGAGCTTAAAGCGAAGCTCGAGGCGATCCGGCTGAAGGCCGGGCCGATGATGAATCTCGGCGATGTCGCTAAGAAATCGGTGCCGAAAATGACGATGGTTTCGCCGGCAAAAACTGGCGGTGCGATCTCAACGCGAACCTTCATTCCGCATCGTTGTCATGATGCGATCGGCGTGCTCGGTGCAGTCAGCGTGGCGACGGCCTGCCTTCTGCCGGAAGGGCCGGCGGCCAAACTGGCTGTCGTGCCTGATGGCAACGAGAAACTGATTTCCGTCGAGCATCCGACCGGAGAAATGAGCGTGATCGCGACCGTCAGGGACGGTGTCGTGACCGATGCTGCGGTGCTGCGGACCGCCCGCAAGCTTTTCGATGGGTATGTCTTTGCGTGAATGCTGCAGCGTTCAGTCGCGGGACAGTATTTCGCGGAATAGGAGGCTGAGATGAGGATCGGGTTTCTGGGTTATGGCGAAGCAGCGCGAGCCTTTCATGAGGGGCTGAGCCGACCGGGCCTGAGTTTCATCGCCTATGATATCCTGCTCGCTTCAGGGGGCGAAGCCGTACGCGATGCGATGCGATCACGCGGTGCCGATATTTCCGAGACCCTTGCCGGGTTTTCGGAGGCGGATTGGATATTCAGCGCCGTGACCGCCGACCAGAGCTTGCGTGCCGTCGAACCGCTCTTGCCGTATCTGCGGCAGGGGCAGGTGGTGATCGATATCAATTCCGTTTCGCCGGACCGAAAGCGGGAGACAGCTCTCGCTGTAGAAGCGGCGGGCGGCGATTATCTCGACATGGCGGTCATGGCGCCGGTTCACCCGCGCAAGCACCAGACGCCTGTTCTACTTGCTGGTGCTCCGGCCGAGCGGCTGTTGCCGGAGCTTTTGGGGCTCGGCTTTTCGGCAGAGATTGCGGGACCGGCGGCCGGTGCTGCAACAGCGATCAAGATGGTACGTTCGCTGTTTGTGAAAGGGCTGGAGGCGATCACCGTCGAGGCTTTGCTCGCGGCAAAGGCATCCGGCTGTTACGAGGAAGTCCTATCTTCGCTTTCAGGGTCTTTTCCTGGTCTCAACTGGCCGCAATTTGCCGAATACCAGATGGAGCGCACGACGCGGCACGGGCGGCGGCGGGCGGCGGAGATGCGCGAAAGCGCTGCGACGCTCGATGCGCTTGGGCTTCGTGGCGGGTTGGCGATGGAGATTGCCGAGGTGCAGGAGCGCATGGGTGCTTGCGGCCTAGGCCAGATTGGCGGGCTGGAAGAAACTGTCGGACGTGTACTGGAATTGCGGTTGAGGCCTCAGAAGGGATGAGCATCCGAGGGCGGGACCGTGCGGCCCGGATGAGGGGGCCGTAGCTCACAAGCGACCGTTCCTCTCGGTCCGATCGTTCCCTCTCTTGCTTTGCCAGCCCCCTCATCTGCCCCTCTCCGGGGCACCCCTCCCGCTCGTGGCGGAACTAAAACTCTATGTCCTCGGTGTCATCGGATCACTGATGCGTCCGGCCTGGAATGTCGCAGGCAATGGCGTGAGTTCGATCTTTGCCACAATGCCTGCCCTGTTGAAAGGGTCGCCCTCTGCAAAGGCTGTTGCTTCAGCGATACCAGCCGTTTCCAATATGCCGAAATTACCGATCGAGGTCCCGCCGTCATCGAGTAGGGCAGAGCCGATCAGCACCTTAGCAAGGCCTTCACCGCCGGATTGCACCCAGGCGCGATGGGCCGGGCGGTGCAGGTCGCGGGCGCTATCCTGCTCGGAATGGTGTAGGCAGCGCATGAGGAAGAAGGCGGGCATCAGGCGGCGTTTTCCAGAACGACCATGCCGGCACCAGTCATGGAGGCCGGGGCATGATAGTGCTTGTGGATGAGGTTTACCTGCTCGTTCATGGCGGCGCGCATCACCAGCCACATGATGAGCTCTGCGCCTTCAGAACCGAACTGCTCGACATAATCCTCGCGGCTCATGGCGCGATAAGGTTCCGGATTGGCAGCAATGCCGTCCAGCCAGGCGCGATCCGCCGTCTGGTTGATGAAGCCGGCGCGGGCGCCTTGAAGCTGATGCGACAGGCCGCCGGTGCCGAGGATGACGACACGTTCGTCACCCGGCCAGCTTTCGATCGCCTCGCGCAATACCTTGCCCATTTCCCAACAGCGCTGCGGGGTGGGGATCGGATACTGGATCGTGTTGACCCAGATCGGCAGAACCTTGACCGGCCAACGCTCCGGCCGGCCAAAGAAGAGTTCCATCGGCACCTGTAGGCCGTGATCGACCTCGATTTCGCGGCAGACCAGCGGATCGAAGTGACGCTCGACCAGCTTGTCGACGAAGTGCCAGGAAAAATCGACCGCACCTTCAAAGGCGGGAATGGACCGTGGTCCCCAGCCTTCATCGACCGGCTGATAGGTTTCCGCCACGCCGACGGCAAAGGTCGGCACGCGGTCGAGGAAGAAGCTGTTGCCGTGATCGTTGAAGACGACGACGGCGATATCGGGCCTCGCCTCGCGCATCCATTGCTTGCCTGCCTCGTAGCCATCGAAGAAGGGCTTCCAGTCCGGCGTGTCGCGCAGGCCCTTGTCGAGTGCCGCGCCGATCGAGGGAACGTGGCTCGTTCCGAGGCCGCCGATGATCTTAGCCATTTCTTTTCTTTCCCAGTCTTTCGTAGAGAAAATCCTCATGCGACATGCCGGCCTGTGCAGCGCCGATCTGAGTGATCGGCGTCGGGTCGACAGCCGCGATCTTCAGGATGAAGAACAGGTTGCCGCCGAGGCGCACCATCTCGTGCCAGTCACGTCTTTTGACGGCGGCTTTTTCCTCATCGTCCAGGCCGAAGCGGGCGAGATAAGCATCCTCATCCGCCTTGAAGGCGTCGCGGTTAGCAGGCTGACCAAGCGCCATCGCCATCTTGTTGAGCTGGTAACCACGGATCGAGCCGGCCCGATCGAAGAGCGGTGTATCGGGAATGGTCGCGGTATTTTCAGGCATAGATTCCTCCAAATCTGCGCGTCAGCCAGCTGGCGATTGCGGCCGTAACTTCGACTGGCCGCTCTACGGGTGCGAAGTGGCCGGCATCTTCGATGATGACGAGTTCTGTATCGGATGCCGCGTCTGCGATTTCCTGATGCTGGATGATCGGGCTCCAACCATCGTGGCGCGCTGCGACAAGCAGAATGGGACAGCCGAGTTCGGCTATATAGGCGCTAGCGTTCGGCCGGTTGATCAGCGCGCGGATCTGCCGCTCATGCATATTGGGGCCGGCTCGCAGCACCATGGCGCGCAGACTGGTGATGAGTTCCGCATCGGTCAGCCGGGCTGGGCTCAGCATGGGTGGCAGCCACTCGTCGGCCAATTCTTCCATGCTGCGGTGGCCAAGGTCGATCATCTGCTGGCGTCTGATTTCCTCGCCGTCGCGTTTCGGGTGATGGCCGGTATTGGCGAGCACCAGGCCGCGCATGCGGTCAGGTGCGATGCGTGCCATTTCCATGGCGACGCGACCGCCCATGGAGTGGCCAACCACGATCAGATCGCCGTCGGTGGCAGCGAGAACGCTTTCCGCCATGGCTGATATCGAGGAGGTGCGAGAGACATCAGCGGCATGCACAGCCATGTGCTGCGCGACAGCCTCGGCAAGTGGCGCCCATACAATGCTATCGGACACGAGCCCCGGAATGAGCACGAGCGTTGCCATCGATTTTCCTCCCGCTGACCAGACATCATAAATGTATACATTGTGTCAAGGGAACAGCTGATATGGCTGCGATAATTGCTATACTCCGTGGATATAGCCTCTCATATGCATACAAGTTTGTGCTAGGGTGATGTTCAGTGTGGGGTTTTGTATGCGTTCGCGCTGTTATATACGTTTAGCCGGGATTGGGAGGCGCCGATGAAGCAGAGTGAAGCCGCAACGCATGGCCGTCGCGCCGTTATCGAGTTGCGGGAAAAGATTTTGAGCGGCGAACTGCAGGGCGGCACGCGCCTCTTTGAAGTACCGTTAGCGGAGGCGCTTGATATTTCACGCACACCGGTGCGCGAGGCGATGTCGCGGCTGACGGAGGAGGGGCTGCTCGATCGTCTGCCAAATGGCGGTTTTGTGGTCCGTCGCTTCGGCTTTGCCGATGTGGTCGACTCCATCGAGGTGCGTGGCGTCATGGAAGGCATGGCGGCAAGGCTCGCTGCCGAACGAGGTGCCACACCTGAGGCGCTCGAGGATATCAGGCAGACGGTGCTGAAGCTCGACGCCTGTTTCGGCGAGCAGCTCGACGATGTCGATTTCGACGCCTATTCCGATCTCAATGAAAAATTCCACCATCAGCTTGCTGCACTTGCAGGCAGCGAGATCATCCGGCGTGAGGTGGAGCGGGCAAGTTCGTTGCCCTTTGCCTCGCCCTCGGCGTTCCTGCCTGACAAGGCTGATATCACCGCCTTCCGCCGTTCGCTGCGCTCCGCGCAGGACCAGCACAGGGCGCTCGTCAGTGCGATCGAGGCGCGCGAAGGCAGCCGTGCGGAAGCGATCGCCAGGGAGCACGCACGGACGGCGCGGCGCAATCTTGAATACATTCTGGCGGAGGACCCAACCCTGATCGAGCAGATCAGGGGGCTTGCGCTGATTCACCGGTAATTTCAGATAATTCGCGCTTCAGCAGGGCGGCCTATGGCCGCCCTTTTTCATTTTCAGCGCATTGAACTGGGTGCTGCCGGGAGAAAATAGGCTTGCAATCTGATCGCATTGGGCATTTCATGTATACATTATCGCATGCCAATGGGAGGACATCAGGTGGCGAGATCGAACCTATCCGAAGTTTTGAAGTCGGCCGGCAATACGGTGGAACTGCTGCGCAATTCCAAAGTCGGCATGTATGTATACCCGGTCGTGGCGGCCGAGTTTTCCAACTGGCGTTCGGAGCAGGCCGCGTGGCGCAACTCCGCCGTTCTCTTTGATCAGTCGCACCATATGGACGAGCTGACCGTCGAAGGCCCAGATGCGGAGAAGTTCCTCGCCTATCACGGCGTCAACTCCTTCTCGAATTTCGATACGAACCGCGCCAAGCATTTCGTGCCGGTCACGCCTGCCGGTCATGTCATCGGCGACCAGATCATCTTCCGCGAGCGTGAGGACAAGTTCATCCTCGTCGGCCGTTCGCCGACCTCCAACTGGCTGATGTTCTGCGCCGCTTACGGCAAGTGGAATGTGCGCCTCAAATACGATCCGCGTTCGCCCTCCCGCCCTGAAGGCGAACGGGTGCTGCGCACGCATTACCGCTACCAGATCCAGGGACCGGATGCCCCGAAGATCTTCGAGAAGATGAATGGCGGGCCGATCCCTGACATCAAGTTCTTCCATGTCGACAAGATCAAGGTCGGCTCGAAGACGGTAAATGCGCTGCGCCACGGCATGTCCGGCGCGCCGGGCCTGGAAATCTGGGGACCTTACGAAGACAAGGCCTATATCTACTCGGTCATCCTGGAATCGGCAAAGGCGGCCGGCGTCGATCTCGTGCGCTGCGGCAGCCGCGCCTATTCCACCAACACGCTGGAATCCGGCTGGATCCCGTCGCCGCTACCGGGCATCTATACGGGTGACGGCATGCTGGCAGCCTATCGCGACTGGCTGGGCGCCGACAGCTATGAGGCAACCGGTGCCATCGGCGGCAGCTTCGTTTCCAGCAATATCGAAGATTATTACGTTACTCCGTTCGAACTCGGTTACGACTTCTACATCGGCTGGAAGAAAGACGATTTCATCGGCAAGTCCGCGCTCGAGAAGATGAAGGGCCAGACGAGCCGCAAGAAGGTGACCTTCGAGTGGAATGCCGAAGATGTCGTCAATGTCATCGCCTCGGCCTTCCGTCCCGGCGAGGATCACTTCAAATGGATCGATTTCCCGCAGCCGAATTACGCCTCGACTAGCGCCGACAGGATCATGCGCGATGGCAAGATGGTCGGCATGTCGATGTTCAACGGCTACAGCTACAATGAGCGTTGCATGCTCTCGCTCGGCATCGTCGATGCCGATGTCGAGATCGGTGACGTTCTGACCCTCGTCTGGGGTGAACCCGATGGTGGCTCCGGCAAGACGTCCGTCGAGCCACACGAGCAGGCGGAAATCCGTGTACGTGTGTCGCCCACACCCTATTCACGTGAAGCCCGCGAGAATTACGCCGATAGCTGGCGTAGCAAGAAGGGCTGAAATCCGACACCTCCATCCACGGTGTTAATGACGGCGCCCGGGAGGGCGCCGTTTTTTATGGATTCGTCCCGTCCTCTTGCCTCTAGCCGTCCGTGCGCAGCAGCGCTAAAAACAGCCACACTTCCCGATCGGCGATCACTCCGATGTCACAATGACAACGCAGATATGCCCCCTGAAAATCGAATCGAACAAGGATGACAGCAGTGGCACAGGCCCAGCCGCATGAGCGAATTCAGTACATCGTCGAGGGCGGCCATCGCCTTGCCGGCGAGATCCAACCAAGCGGCAACAAGAATGCTGCCCTGCCGATCATTGCCGCCTCGCTGCTGACCGACAAGCTCGTGCATCTGACCAACGTGCCGCGCATCCGCGATGTCGAAGCACTGGTCGAGCTGATCCAATCCGTCGGCGCCAAGGCACGCTGGCTCGGTCGCAACGAACTCGAGATCGAAGCGAGTGATCTCAAGCCCGCCGATCTCGATCCGGCGCTCTGCGCCCGCATTCGTGCATCCATCCTGCTTGCCGGTCCGATGCTGGCGCGTTGCGGTGAGATCACACTGCCGCCGCCGGGTGGCGATGTCATCGGCCGCCGCCGTGTCGACACACACTTTCTCGCATTGGAGCAGCTCGGTGCGGAGATCAGCGTCAACGGCTCCTATAGTTTCCGCGCCAGGCACCTGCGCGGTGCGGATGTTTTCCTGGACGAACCCTCGGTCACCGCGACGGAAAATGCGCTCTGCGCGGCTGTTGCTGCCGAGGGCAAGACGATCCTGCGCAATTGCGCCTCCGAGCCGCATGTTCAGGATCTCGCACATTTCCTCATTGCGATGGGTGCGAAGATCGAGGGTATCGGCACCAATACGATGACCATTCACGGCGGCCAGCCTCTTGGCGGCGCGTCGCACCGTATCGGCCCTGACCATAACGAAATCGGCTCGCTGATCGGTCTTGCTGCCGTCACGAGTTCTGAAATCACCATCCGCCGGGCGGGTGTTGAGCATCTGCGCTCGACGCTGATGACCTTCGAGCGCCTCGGCATCCGCTGCAGCATCGAAGGCGACGATCTCGTGGTGCCGGCGGGGCAGGAGATGAAAATCCAGCCGGATTTCGGCGGGCACATTCCAAAGATCGAGGACCAGCCCTGGCCGGCTTTCCCGGCCGATACGATGTCGATTGCCATCGTCACCGCCTCGCAATGCGACGGTGTGGTGCTGATGTTCGAGAAGATGTTCGAAAGCCGGATGTTTTTCGTCGACAAGCTGATTGCCATGGGCGCGCGCATCGTGCTCTGCGACCCGCATCGCGCGATCGTCGCCGGTCCTTCCAAGCTGCGCGCCGCGCAGGTGGAGAGCCCGGATATCCGCGCCGGCATGGCGATGCTGATTGCTGCCATGTGCGCGGAGGGAACCAGCATCATCAATAATGCCCAGCAGATCGAGCGCGGCTATGAGCGGATCGAGGAGCGGCTGAACGCACTCGGTGCGCGCATCACCCGTGTGCCGCCGCGCGAAGCCTAAATCTCAGACGCTCAGGTGAGCGTCGAGAGTTTCGGGTGAGGCAAGAAGCGCTTCCGATGTGTCGCGATAGGTTATCACGCCACGTTCGAGCACGATGACCTCATCCGTCAGCGGCAGCACCTTGCGGGCCTTCTGCTCGACGATAATCGCCGACATGCCTTCGTCGGTGACGATGCGGCGAAGTGCAGCCAGAAGCTCGTCGACGATGATCGGGGCAAGGCCTTCCAGCGGCTCGTCGAGCAACAGGATCTTCGGATTGAGCATCAGGGCGCGGGCGATGGCGAGCATCTGCTGTTCGCCGCCCGAGAGCTGATTGCCGAGGTTACGGCGGCGTTCCTGCAGGCGCGGGAACATCTGGTAGACGCGGCTGACATTCCATGCGCCGGGGCGGGCGCTCGCCGTCAGATTTTCCTCCACTGTCAGCGAACGGAAGATATTGCGTTCCTGCGGTACCCAGCCGATGCCGAGCGGCGCGCGCTTTTCCGCCTGCAGCCGGGTGATGTCGCGCTGCTGCAGGTGGATGGAGCCGGCATGATGGGTGGTTACGCCGATAATGGTGTTCAGCAGTGTCGTCTTGCCGGCGCCGTTGCGGCCAAGCAATGCCAGCGAACGGCCTTCTTCCAGCGAGACATCGACCTTGGCAAGCACACGGGCTTCGCCATAACCGGCGACGAGACGCTCGATCCGCAGCAGTTCGGCCATCAGGCATCCTCCCCGAGATAGATGGCTTTCACTTGCGGGTCTTTCGAGATCTCGGCGACGGTCCCTTCAGCAAAGAGTGCGCCGGCGGCGAGCACCGAAATACGGTCTGCGAAGGAGAAGACGAGATCCATATCGTGTTCGATCAGCACGACGGTGACATTGGCCGGCAGCTCGCGGACGATGCCGAGAACCTCGTGCCGCTCCTCTTCGGGAACGCCGGCGGCGGGCTCATCGAGCAGCAGCACCTTCGGCTGCATGGCAATCGCAAGTGCGATCTCCAGCAGGCGCTGCTTGCCGTAGGGCAGGAGTGTTGTCGGCATGCCCATGACGTCGACGAGACGAAAGCGTTCCAGCAGTGCGGCGGCTTCATCGGCGACTTCGCGGTCGGCCGAGAGCGGCCGCCAGGCGAAGCGGCCGTGGCCCTTGCGTTCGCTGATCGCCAGCATGACGGAATCGAGCGGCGTGAAATCGCCGAAGAGCTGATTGATCTGAAAGGTACGGGCAAGACCCTTGCCGACGCGGCGATAGGAAGGGACGCCGGTAATGTCTTCACCAGCGAGCAGGATCTCGCCGCTGTTCGGTGTCAGTACGCCGGTCAGCAGGTTGATGATGGTGGTCTTGCCGGCGCCGTTCGGGCCGATCAGGGCATGACGGGCACCCTGGCGGATCTGCAGCGAGACATCGTTGGTGGCGATGAAGCCGCCGAAGCGCTTGACGAGATGCCGGGTTTCGAGGGCGAGCGTCATTTGCTTTCCTCCGCGACGGTTTGCTGCATGCCGGCTTCGCGCTTGCGGGTTGAGCCTGGTAGCAGGGTCCGCCAGCGTGTCAGGCGCTCGCGGCCGACCAGAACGATGATGATAAGCGCGAGGCCGATCCAGAACATCCAGTATTGCGGCGTGATGACCGACAGCCAGTTGCGCAGGATGGAGAAGATCACCGCGCCGAAGACGCCGCCATAGAGATAGCCGACACCGCCGATGACCAGCACCAGCAGCACTTCGGCTGAACGGTGGAAAGCGAGCACGTCTGGCGAGACGAAGCTTGTCGTCTGGGTCAGCAGCGCGCCTGCGATACCGGCATAGGCCGCCGAGATCGTGTAGATCGCGACGATGCGGCGGGTAGGCGAGATGCCGAGCATGGAGGCGCGGCGCTCGTTGTGCTTGATCGCCTTCAGCGACAGGCCGAAGGGCGAATTGACGATGCGCCGGGCGCCATAGGTCAAGAGCATCAGCACAATCAGGCAGTAGATGTAGCCGGTGCGGCCCCAGAGATCGAATTCGAAATAACCGAGGATCGGATTGATGATGACGCCGCTGAGGCCATCGGCGCCGCCGGTGAGCCAGGCCGCTTGGTTGACGAGTTCAGCAAGCAGCATGGCGACGCCAAAGGTGGTCATGAGGCGGGTGAGATCGGAGCCACGCAGGACGAGGAAACTCGTCAGGAAGCCGAAGAGGCTGCTGACAAGGCCAGCCGCCAGCAGGCCGATAATCGGTTCGCCGGAGACGTGGACGGCAAAGAGACCAGCCGTGTAAGCGCCGAGGCCGAAGAAGGCGGTGTGGCCGAGCGAGACGATGCCGGCATAACCGAGGATGAGATCAAGCGAGACGGCAAAGAGCGCCAGAATGGCGATCTCCGTCAGGATCAGCATCTGCGATGGCAGGACGAAGATCGCGGCGATGGCCACCAGCCATAGCGCGAATTCCCAGATCTGCCAGCGGCCGGCGTGCCTCAGGAGCCCCATGGCCTGCGTGGAGGCGTTGTTGCGTTCACCGCTCATCGGCCGCCCTCCCGGGAGAAGAGGCCATGGGGCCGGAGGATCAGCACAAAGATCATGACGGCATAGATGATGAAGGCGCCGAGTTGCGGCACGTAATATTTGCCGGCGACGTCGGCGACGCCGAGCAGAAGTGCTGCGATGAACGGGCCGGTGATGGACGAGGTGCCGCCGACGGTGACGACGATCATGAAATAGATAAGGTATTTCAGCGGAAAGTTCGGATCGAGGCCGAGCAGTTCGGTGCCGAGTGCGCCACCAAGGCCGGCGAGACCGGAGCCGAGCGCGAAGGTCAGCGCGAAGATGACCGAGACATTGATGCCCATGCCGCGGGCGACGCGTCCGTCATCGACGGCCGCACGTAGCTGGCTGCCGAAGCGGGTTCGGGTGAGCGCCAGTTGCAGCGCGACCGTCAAGACCGCGCAGATGACGATGATGAAAAGCCGGTAGCGGCCGATATCGATACCGAGGAAGTCGAAGCGGCCGCTGAGTTCAGGTGGCAGGTTGATGAGTTGCTGCTGCCCGCCCATGAAATAATCGATTGCCGCGATCGCCATGAAGACGAGGCCGATCGAAAACAGCACCTGATCGAGATGCGAGGCCGAATAGAGGCGGCGGTAGAGCAGCCGTTCCAACACAACGCCGGCAAGCGCCGTGACGATGAAGGCGGCAGGCAGGCACCAATAGAAGGAGATGCCGTAGCTATTCATCATGATGACGGTGACGTAACCGCCTGCCATGGCAAAGGCGCCATGCGCCAAATTGACGAAATTCATCAGGCCCAGCGTGACCGACAATCCGCAGGCGAGAACAAAAAGAAGCATGCCATAGGCGATGCCGTCGAACAGGATTGTCAGCATGAGACCTCACTGCATCCAGGCGGCGGAATTGCTTCCGCCGCCTGTTTCCTGGGCTTACTTGGCAGCCGTATTCGGATCGTGGATGTCAGGGTAAGTCGCGAACTCGACATTGTAGAGTTCGCCATTCTTCTCCTTGACCTCGCGCATATAGATATCCTGCACGATGTCGCGGGTATCAGGATCGATGGTGATAGGCCCGCGCGGGCTGACGAATTCCATGCCCTTCATGGCGTCGACAAGCTTCGTGCCATCAGTATCGCCGCCAGTCTTTTCGAGCGCTGCATAGGCGACATGCATGGCGTCATAACCGCCGACCGACATGAAGTTCGGGCGCATGTTCTTGTTGGCCTTGCGGACTTCGGCGACGAAAGCCTTGTTTTCCGGGCTGTCGTGGTCGGTCGAATAGAAATGGCCGGTGATGACGCCCTTGGCGGCCGGTCCCATGCCGTTCAGGAGATCGTCATCGGTGACGTCGCCGGTGGCGATCAGCTTGATACCGGCATCCGCGAGACCGCGATCGACGAACTGCTTCATGAAGATCGCGCCGACACCCGAAGGCACGAAGACGAAGAGGGCATCCGGCTTGGCATCGCGCACACGCTGAAGGAAGGGCGCAAAATCCGGATTCTGCAGGGGAACGCGGAGTGCTTCGACAACCGTGCCCCCTTCCTTCTTGAACTGGTCGGTAAAGCCCTTTTCGATGTCGATGCCCGGACCGTAATCGGTCACCAGCGTGACGACACGCTTCAGATTGTTCTGGACGGCCCAGGTTGCGACCGGAACGGCGGATTGCGGACCGCCCATCGAGGTGCGCACGAAATAGGGCGATTGCTTCATGATGGCCGAGGTGGTGGCCGAGGTGATGATCGCTGGAACCTTCGCCTGGTTGAGGACTGGTGCCACACCCATCGCAAGCGGAGTCAGGCCGAAGCCGACAAGCATCTTGACGCCGTCATTGACGACGAGCTCCTGAGCGATGCGGCGGGTCTGGTCGGCCGTACCGGCATCGTCACGCAGGACGAGCTCAATCTTCTTGCCTGCAACCGTGTCGCCATTGATTGCCATGTATGCGCGAGCGCCGGCCTCCACCTGGCGTCCGGTTGAGGCGAAAGGACCGGTCATCGGCAGGATCACGCCGATCTTGACCGTTTCCTGTGCAAATGCAGGCGTGCCGGCAAGTGTGGCGAGCGCAGCGCCGGCTATGAATAGTCTTCTTGAAAACGAAACCATGTATACTCCTCCCAATGTTGTGCACCATATCTCTCTCCCGGAGACATGCCCGCGACCTGAGCGTTTTCCCTCGCTCCTCCGAAGAAAACGCCACCGTCGCGAAAATTGCTCAGCAAGTCCAATGTATACATAAAACTTGACATGGCACAAGCCGCGGCCATCTGTAGAACCAGTCGACTGCGACCGCCGGGACGACCATGAAAGGCGGGGCAAGCCGGTGTTTCGGCCTTATAATTTTGCGTTTTGCCAAAGCAAATTTTCGATCGTCGCAACTCTGTCATATAGCTATGGCGAGAACGTGCTTTATCGAGCGAATTGAACAGGGAGCGTGCCATGATCGAAAACACTGAGCTCGACCGTATCAAGAACGAGATTGCAGACAGCTTCGATGAAGAGCTGGAAATGCAGATGGAGGAGGACCGGCTCGACGAGTTGGTCGCCGAGGGCATGTCCGGTCCGGCCGAACAGACGCTCGAACGCAAGCTCTATTTCCGGGAGCTTTTCCGCCTGCAGCATGAACTTGTCCGCCTTCAGGACTGGGTCCACTACAAGAAGCTCAAGGTTGTCGTGCTCTTCGAAGGCCGCGATTCCGCCGGCAAAGGCGGCGCGATCAAGCGCGTGACCCAGCGCCTCAACCCGCGCGTCTGCCGCGTCGTGGCACTTCCGGCGCCGACCGAGCGCGAGCGGAACCAGTGGTATTTTCAGCGCTATACTCCGCATCTGCCGTCGGCAGGCGAAATGGTGCTCTTCGACCGCAGCTGGTACAACCGCGCCGGTGTCGAGCGCGTCATGGGCTTCTGCACCAAGGATGAACTGGAAGAGTTTTTCCGCTCTGTGCCTGAGTTCGAACGCATGTTGGTGCGTTCCGGCATCATCCTCATCAAATACTGGTTCTCCATCACTGACGAGGAGCAGGAATTCCGCTTCAACATGCGTATCCACGATCCGCTGAAGCAGTGGAAGCTTTCGCCCATGGACCTGCAGAGCCGCGTCCACTGGGAGGAATATACCAAGGCCAAGGAAGAGATGCTGGACCGTACGCATATCGATGAAGCGCCGTGGTGGGTCGTTCAGGCCGTGGACAAGAAGCGGGCGCGTCTGAACTGCATCGCGCATCTGCTGAGCCAGATCCCCTACGAGGACGTACCGAAGGAAGAGATTGTACTTCCCGAGCGCGTGCGTCACGAAGACTATCAGCGCATACCGGTTCCGCCGGAACTCTACGTCCCCGAAGTCTATTGATTTGCACCAACCGCTGCCGGTTCCGCCGGCGGCGGCTCTTTTTTGGCATGTCGTTATCGCAAAACCGCTTCACACTTTTGCGCGACATGCTTCAATGCGCCGATTGCTGCTTGGCGCGGGCGACGATCTGCGTCGGATTGACGAATTGCAGCGCGATGATGAGCCAGAATAGCGTCGTCACCATATAGATCACCGCCATCGCATCGATTGATTGGCTGGCGCGTACGCCGGATGCAAAGACCGCGTAATAAAGAGAGACGACGAGCGTCTGGGTCTGCGGTCCGGCGATGAGGAAGGTCAGCTCGAACATGGCAAGCGTGCGCACCAGAACGAGCAGAAGTGCCGCCAGCATGCCGGGCAGCAAGAGCGGCAGCAGAATACGGATGAAGAGGCTGGTCGTACCGGCGCCGAAGACGCGGGCGGCTGCTTCGATGCGCGGATCGATCTGCTCGATGAAGGGGATCATGACGAGCACGACGAAGGGGAAGGACGGCACGAGGTTGATCAGCACCACGCCCCAGAAGGTGCCGCCGAGCCCGAGTTGGTAGAGCACGGTTGCCAGCGGAATGCCGTAGGTCAGCGGCGGGATCAACAGCGGCAGCAGGAACAAGAGGATGATGGCGCGCTTGCCCGGGAAATCGCGCCGCGCCAGTGCATAGGCCGTCAATACGCCCAGAATGCCCGAGATGATGACGACGACAAACGCCATCTCGAAGGTGACGAGGACGACGCTGGAAAGCTGGAACTCGCTCCAGGCGCTGAAATACCAGCGATCCGTCCAGCCGCGTGGCAACCATGTGCCGAGCCAGCGTGTGGCGAAAGAGTTGACGATCACGGCCGCGATGACCGCAAGCAGGTTGAGGACAAAGAGGGTCGCGAGCGCCCAGACAGCGATGCGCCAGATCTTCGAGGTAAGGCCCTGGTCACGGATCATGGCTCAGCCTTTCGTGCCGCCGGCCGGGCCGCGGTAGAAGAACGAACGCGCGCCGAGGATGGCGACGACAACAATGAGCTCGACACCACCCATGATGAGGGCGATCGCCGTGCCGTATGAATGGTCATATTGCTCGAAGGCGGCCTGATAGGCGGCGATCGAGATGACGCGTGTCGGGCCGGCAGGCGCGCCGAGCAGGACGGCCGACGGGAAGACGGCAAAGGCCTGAACGAATGACAGGCAGAAAGTCACGGCAAGGCCAGGCACCAGGAGCGGCAGGAAGACGCGCGTAAAGCGCTGGCGCGCATTGGCGCCGAGCGTGGCAGCAGCCTGCTCGATCGCCGGGTCGATGCCGGTGATGTAGGACAGCGTCAGCAGGAAGGCGAAGGGGAAGCCAGTGATCAGCAGCGAGGCGAAGACACCCCAGTAGTTGTTGGTGAGCTTGACCGGCGAATCCAGGATGCCGAACAGGATAAGCGTCTCGTTGAACCAGCCGCGCGGGCCGAGAAAGGTCAGCAGACCATCGGCGACGAAGACGGTGCCGAGCGTGATCGGCAGGACGAGAATGGTCGTCAGTAGTCGCTGCCGGCGCATCAGCCGGACGCGAAAGGCAACGGGGACTGCGAAGGCCAGGTTGACGATGGTGACTGGCAAGGCGAGCCACATGGTGTTGGCGATCGTGCCGTACTGGAACTGGTCCGAGAAGAACTTCGCGTAATTTTCGTACCAGACACCGCCATCCTTCGGCATCAGCGAATCCGCGACGCCGTAGATGAAGGGATAGATGAAGAGCGCGATCATGAAGAAGAGGCCCGGCAGAACGAGCAGCGTCGTGCCGTCGAGGCCTTGTGCGGCAAGTCTGGTTTTCAGTGAGGGGCCGCCGTTCATGCAAGTGAGCCTTTGAAGACCAGAGAACGGCCTGCGACCGGCTGCAGGGTGGTGGCAGAGCCACGCGGCAAGGCATCGTCGGAGCGGAAATAGAGCTCCGATCCGTCGGCCGAGCGGGCCATGCCGAAGAAGGCGCGGCCGCGATATTCGGTGCTCGCGACGATGACGGGAATGCCGTTGGTGGTGGCAACGAGATCTTCCGGGCGCACGGAGAGTACAGCGGCATCGCCGACTTTCAACGTGTCGCGCATAGTGCCGGTCAGCCGCGCGCCGGCGGCTTCGATTTCCGCCTCAGTGCCGGACACGGAGACGACGCGACCGGGAATGCGGGTGCGGAAGCCCATGAAATCGGCAACATTGAGATTGACCGGTCGCTGGTAGAGATCCTGCGGCGTGCCGATCTGCTGGATATGGCCCTGGCTCATGACGACGATACGATCGGCAAGCGAAAGTGCCTCATCCTGGTCGTGGGTGACATAGATGGTGGTCGAGCCGATCTGATCGTGGATGCCGCGGATCTCGGCGCGCATTTCCAGACGGAGCTTGGCGTCGAGGTTGGACAGCGGCTCATCCATCAGGACGATCGGCGGGCGGATGACGATAGCGCGGGCGATCGCGACGCGCTGCTGCTGGCCGCCGGAGAGCTGGCCGGGTAGCTTGTCCGCCTGGCTTTCGAGGCGCACCAGCGCCAGAGCATCGATGACGCGCTTGTCGGCCTCGGCGCCGCGAATACCTTGCATGGCAAGGCCGAAGCCGACATTCTTGCGCACGCTCATATGTGGGAAGAGGGCATAGCTCTGGAAGACCATGCCGAAGCCGCGCTTTTCCGGCTCCAATTGGTCGATGCGATTGCCGCCGAGGCGGATTTCGCCGCCGGTAAGGCCAAGCAGGCCGGCAATGCAGTTCAGCGCCGTGGATTTGCCGCAGCCGGAGGGTCCGAGAAGTGCGATGAATTCGCCGGGTTCAATCGTGAGATCGATGCCATCGAGGGCGTTATAGGCGCCGAAGGATCGCTTGATGCCATCAAGCTCAAGGCGCACATTCTTCCGCGATGACGCTGCTGCGTTTTGAACCGGCAAAGTCAATGCAATCTCCATTTATCGGCATCATAGCCGTTAGAAATCCGGCGTCGGGACGCCCGGCGCCGGTTCATTTCTGTCAAAAAGGATCAGCCCTTCTTGGCGCCGATCTTTTCGTCCCAGATGCGGAAGGCTTGGACAAGCTGCTTGGGCTCCAGCGGCACTTCCAGAGGGCTGCCGGCGATCCAGTCGGCATATTCCGGCCGACCGAATTCCTTGATGGTTTCCTGGCTTTCTGCCGGCGCCATCTCGAGCGTGACATCCTTCACCGCCGGGCCGGGATAGAAGTAGCCAGCGTCATAAGCGATCGCCTGCTGTTGCGGCTGATAGATGAAGTTCAGGACGTCGAGCAGAACGCCGATCTTTTCGTCGGAAACGCCCTTTGGGATCGCCGCATAGTGAGCGTCGGTGACCCAGTGGAAGCCTTCGAGCTTGCCGACCTTGGCTTCCTCGGGAACGATGCCGAGCGCGCGCGGGTTGATGTCCCAACCGGTGGTCGTGGCGACGATGTCGCGCGTGCCCTCGCCGAGTTCCTTGAAGACCACTGCGGTGCCGGTCGGATAGTATTCGATGTTTTCACCGAGAGCGGCCAGATATTCCCAGGTCTTGGCCCAGCCATTGACCGGGTCGCGCGGATTGCTGTCGCCGAGCAGATAGGGCAGGCCCATCAGCAGCGTGCGGCCGGGGCCGGAGTTTGCCGGGCGGGCATAGAGGAACTTGTTCTTGTTCTGCTTCGTCCAGTCGAGCAGTTCCTGCGCCGTCTTCGGCGGGGTCGCCACCTTGTCCGGCATGTATTCGATCAGCGGGCCGGACGGATAATAGGTGATGACGACGCCCTGGTCCTTGGCGAGCGCCTGCATCTTGAAGGCCTGTGGCTGCAGGATGCCTTCAAGATTGGGTAGTGCCGACTTGTGGCTGGACAGGTCGACCCAGAGACCCTGGTCGACGCCGGCAGAAAGCGCGTCCGTGCCGGTCAGTACGAGATCGATATCGACCTTGCCGGCAGCCTGCTGGGCCTGGATCTTGGCCGGCAGTTCCGGAGCAGGGGCCTTGGTGAAGGAAAAGCTGGAAACAAATTCCGGCTTGGCCTTGGCGTAGTTTTGGAACATTCCCTGCGTCAGCGCCAGATTGCCGGCGACATCGACGACGGTGATGGTAACAGGGCTTGCCGGTGCCTTTGCCTGCGCGAAAGCGCGCAGCGGCAACATTCCGGCCGCGGCGACGCCGGCAGCTCCGCCGACGAAGGTTCTGCGTGTGATCTTCATTCTGTCCTCCTCCTTTGCGGCGGTGCCGGCCTTTGCCCCGAGCGCCGCCCGTTTGCATCGCAATGCACGTCTCATGCCTCGATGCGCCGGTTTTCCGGCGGCATCAAATGCTCGCAGCTTGAAGCTTTTCCTCCAGGTGCAATGCCGTGCCGCTGTTCTCCTTCGCGGCATGTCTTGGCAACAGAATTCAATTGATATACTAGTATGCACGAAAGTGTCAACGTCCCGAGACCCATGCATGCGGCAGGCTTCCGACCCTGAAATCCTCGCCTTTCCGGCGCCGCGCGACGCCGGCGGAAAGATCCGTCGCGTGACGACGGCTGCCGCGATCCATGAGCGGCTGCATGCCGATATTGTCTCTCTGAGGATCCCGCCGGGCACGGCGCTGCAGGAAAAGCGCATTGCCGAGGATTTTGGTGTGAGCCGAACACCGGTGCGCGAGGCGTTGCTGAGGCTCTCCGAGGGTGGGCTCGTCGATATCTACCCGCAGTCGGGTACGGTGGTTTCGCGAGTGCCGGTCTCGGCCATTCCGGAAGCGGTCGTCGTGCGCAAGGCGCTTGAAGGCACGACGGTCGAGACGGCCGCTGGCATTGCGACGGAGGCCGATATCGCGCGGCTGGATGCGATCATCGCCCGGCAGAAGACGCACGCCGCACTCGGCAATGCTTCGAGTTTTCACGAAGAAGACGAGGCCTTCCACGAGGCGATCGCACAGATTGCCGGCTATCCCGGCATCTGGGCCATTCTGAAGACAGTGAAGGTGCAGATCGACCGGGCACGGCGTCTGACGTTGCCGGTGCTTGGGCGCATGGACAATGTCGTGCGCGAGCATATGGTGATCCGAGACGCCATTGCTGCGCATGATATCGCGGCGGCGCGCGAGGCGATGATTCATCACTTAAGCGCCGTTATACCTGATGTGGCGGAGCTGCGCTCGCAGTTCCCCGACTATTTCTGCTGACGGCGGAACGATAAAACACAGGATACCAAGGAGAGAAAGACGAGATGCGGCAAGGTTGGAGATGGTTCGGGCCGGAGGCACCGGTCACGCTGGACGAGGTGCGCCAGACGGGTGCGACGAACATCGTTTCGTCGCTACATCAGGTGCCGATCGGCCGCGCCTGGACCGAGGCAGAAGTGCGCGAGCGCCAATCGCTTATCGAAACGACGCCGGCTGGCCGCTCGCAGCTGACTTGGAGCGTCGTCGAGAGCATCCCGATCCCTGATGCCGTCAAGCGCAAGGGCAGGCAGGCGAAAGCCGAAATCGAAGCCTGGATCGCCAGTCTCGAGGCGGTCGCTGCCTGCGGTATTCCGATCGTTTGCTACAACTTCATGCCCGTTGTCGACTGGACGCGCACCGATCTCGATTACGTGACGCCGACCGGCGCTACCGCCATGCGCTTCGATCATGAGCGCTTTGCCGCCTTCGAGTTGTTCGTGCTGGAGCGTCCGGGCGCTGCCGAAGAATATTCTGAAGAAGACAGGGCTCGGGCGAAGGCCGTCTATGAAAGCATGACGGAAGCGGAGATTGCTGAAATCACCCACATCATCACGTCGGCTCTGCCCGGTTCGACGACCGAGCCGCTGACCATTCCGGCTTTCCGCGAAAAGCTTGTTGCCTATCAGGGCATCGATGCGAAGAAGCTTCGCCAGCATCTCATCGAATTCCTCGAAGCCGTCGTGCCGGTTGCGGAAGCGCGCGGTGTGAAGCTGACGCTGCATCCCGACGATCCGCCGCGCTCGCTCTTCGGCCTGCCGCGCATCGCATCGACGGCAGAGGATTATGCAGCGCTTTTCGATGCCGTGCCAGCAGCCGCCAACGGCATGTGTTATTGCACCGGCAGCCTCGGCGTGCGCGCCGACAACGATCTGCCGGCGATTGCGCGGCGTTTCGCCTCGCGCATCTATTTCGCGCATCTTCGCGCCACGACCCGTGAGGGGGATGGCCGCACTTTCCATGAAAGCGCCCATCTCGAAGGTGACGTGAACATGGTTGCCGTGCTGAAGGAACTAGTTGCCGAGGATCGCCGCCGCAGCGCCACTCAGTCGATCGTCTTCCGCTCGGATCATGGCCATCGGATGCTCGATGACCTGCAGAAGAATGTCACGCCCGGCTATCCCGCAATCGGCCGTCTTCGTGGCCTTGCCGAGCTGCGCGGCATCCTGCACGCGCTCGACGCGCCGCCGACCTGATCTTTTGTTTTCACGCAATTCCGAACGCAAAACCGCTGCATACTTTTGCTGGAATTGATTTAGCTCCGGCTTGCCGCCGAGAGCTGCCGCAGTGTTTCGACGGCCCGTTCGGCATCCGCGGCAGGCACGAAAATGTGGTCGTGGTAATAGGCCGCGACCACATTGGCGCTGATGCCGACTTCCGTTAGCGCATGGGAGAAGGCGGCGGTCAGGCCTACGGCTTCAAGCGATGAATGTACTTTCAGCGTGATCTGGCGCAGGGGCGCGCTTGCCTGCAGGTCGGCTTCGTCGGCCGTATCCTGGGGCAGAATGAGCGTCAGGCCTTCCGCCTCGTGAAAGAGGGCGAGCGGGCGAAGATGGAGATAGTCTCCCGGCTGCGAGGCCGGCATGGTGCAATAGACGAATTCGCCCGCCACCAATTCCGGCTCCATCGTCGCGAGAAGAACTGAGAGGTCGGTAATGGCTGTCATGTCGTCTTTCCTTGACGTCCCGTCCTATGAATAGATGGTCTCCAGCACCGAAAGACCGGTGATATGGTTGGAGCGGATGAGCGCGGCTGCGAGCGTCTGATCGCGATCCTCATAGGCGCGGCAAAGCCGCTCGTGATCCTCGTAGGATTTCTGCAGGCGGCCGGGCTGAGACAGGCCGATACGGCGCAATCGAAGCGTTCTCAGAAGCAGGGAATCGATGATCTTCTTGACCGTGCGATTGCCGGCGAGTTCGGTATTGCGTTCGTGAAAGTCGACATTTGACCAGAAATAGGCGTTCACGTCGCCGGCCTTGCTCGCGGTTTCCATGACCTGCATGATCGGCTGGAGGGTGCGGATATCCTCGAGCGACACGTCCCGCGCAATGTCGCCGGCGATCAGTTCCAGCAGATTGGCGCGGACGCGGTAGATATCGCGGATTTCCTTGATCGAGAGGCTAGCGACACGTGGGCGACGGCGCGGCGGGATTTCGACGAGTCCTTCCCTTTCCAGAAGCATCAGGGCTTCGCGGATCGGCGTCCGGCTGGTCTTGTAGCGCCGTGCAAGTTCGACGGAGTTCAGGTCATCGCCCGGTTTGCGAATGTCTTCGATGATCTCGGCTGCTACTTCGCGGGCGATGGTGGAAACCAGCGACGGCCTGTCATGCTGTTCAGTGACGAGACGCGCGGCAACCGCCTCGGCGCGCTGGCGCGAGTCGATATGCGGCAGATTGCCGGAGGCGTGAGCCATATCGGATGACGTGTATTCGGCGGACAAGAGAACTCCTGCGAAATGTCCCTCCCGCTAGGAACTTAGCATGTTCTGTCGACAACGGGAACAATAGGGCGAGTATTTGTCTTGCATGCGTAGGTTGAGGCGCTTCGCGCGTGATTTGACGGGAGTTGTCGCATTTATTTGACGATGATCTCAGCCGAATTTTCGCAAATATCTCATCAGTGGCCGCGCGGGATAGGTTTGGACGGCCTGAAACCACGAGAGTTTTAGAGCCTGCAGACCTTCAGATGAGACGGAAACGATAGGCCCTCGCCACGGCTTGCATCCGGTTGACGGCATCAAGTTTGCGCATCGCCGTCTTCAGATAACCGTTCACCGTATGGGCAGAGATATGCAGGATAATAGCGATTTCCTCGCTACTCTTTCCGGAAGCTGACCAGCGCAGGCATTCGATTTCGCGAACGGTCAGGCGCTCGTATTCAGCAAGCGGCGGTTCGGTCGCCAGGCTGTAGCTGTCGAGCGCCTTCAGTACGGCAAAGACCATGCGCGCACATTCCTGCTCGTCGAGCGGGCTGCGCTGACCGGAGAACATGATGACATAGTGCCTCACAATGGCGTCATGCAGCGTGAAGCTGACGGTGCTGTGAAGACCGAGATCCTCAAAACGACGGGAGAGTTCTTCCGAACTGCTTACGCTGCCGGGCTGGGCGAAGATGCCGGTGCCGGAATAGATCGGCATGATGGTCTTCTTCAAGCCATCGATCAGCCGGCTGCGCCAAAAGAGATCTGAAGCGTCGTAGCGGTCGATCAGTTCCTGTGGCCAGTTGCTGGCGATAATGTTGGCGCGAAAGCCGAGCTTATCAGCCTGCGGAAAGCTGGCGGCGAGAAAGAAACGGAAGCCATGCGGTTGCATGACATCCTGCAGGGCAGTAGAGAAACTCGTCGTGGGATCGGCCTGTACAGTGGCGCTGGCTGCATCCCCCTGCCAGGGGGATTTTACCGTATTCTTGAGGGTCATGGATCATCTGCCGGCAAATGCACTGACCGGCCGGGAGGGAGCCGGTCAGCGCCAGAAGGGGGGGATCAGAAATGCGTCCGGCTGATTTCGTCCGGGCGGCGATGCGTGGCAATGCGAACCGGCTGGTATTCGTAAATCGGATTTTCCGGTTCCAGGCGCAGCAGCGCACAGTGGAACTTGTAATTCGCACCGGTTACGATGTTGGAGAAGATCACATCCATCAGAATGTTCTTCCCGACGCTGACAAATATCGGACGCTTGAGCTTTATCATGGCGTTCACCTCGTTTTCTATCCATTCTACTGGATAGTACGAGATTAAGCTTAGTCTTTATTGCTTCCATCTTAAATTATACATAGGTGTATAATTCGAA
This sequence comes from Rhizobium sp. CF142, assembly GCF_000281145.1. NCBI lineage: Bacteria > Pseudomonadati > Pseudomonadota > Alphaproteobacteria > Hyphomicrobiales > Rhizobiaceae > Rhizobium > Rhizobium sp. CF142. The sequence goes on from NZ_AJWE01000096.1 coordinate 67,358, forward strand.
ACGATCTGATGGTGGAAGCGATACTCGGGAATCCGACACGATGAAGCCTTACGGCTTCAAAGCCATTTCCAGATAGTTGATGAGGGAATCGAATTCGACCGGCTTGCCCAGAAAGGCCAGCGCACCGCCTTCCATGGCGGCCGTACGGGTTCTCTCGTCGCGATAGGATGTCATGAAGATCATGGGCGGCTTTTCAGGTTCGCCGTTGAGGATTTGCTGCAGTTCGATGCCGCTCAGTCCGGGCATCTTGACGTCGACCAGCATGCAGTCAATCGTCGCCCTGTCGTCAAAGGCCAGAAACTCTTCCGCCGAAGCGAAAAGCTTGCTCTGGTAGCCGCAGGACTGGATCAGATCGTCAAGCGCCTCCCGGATAGCCTGGTCGTCATCGACGACAGCGATTGTGGATGTATGTGACACGAGATTGGTAGCCTTGCTTATTCTTACATTACGTTAGGCTATATTATGAAGATTGGGGCCATGTCGCGGTACCATACAAGGGTCTAGGTTCCACTATCTGCCCTCCAGCATTTCGGCCTGGCGCACCAGATCGGCCACCGATCGGACCTGCATTTTGCGCATGACATTGCCACGATGCAGCTTCACGGTGATTTCGCTGATGCCGAGGTCATAGGCGATCTGCTTGTTCATCAGCCCCTTGACGACGGCGGCCATCACCTCCCGCTCGCGGGGCGTCAGTGTATTGACCAGTGAGGCGACGGCATCGCCTGCCGCCATTTCCCGCCGGCGGGCCATGTCCTTTTCGATCGCGACGCCGACGGCATCGAGAATATCCTGGTCCCGGAAGGGCTTGGTGAGGAAGTCGACAGCGCCAGCCTTCATGGCGCGCACGCTCATCGGAATATCGCCGAAACCGGTCATGAAGACGATCGGCATCCTGCTGCCGATCCGTTCGAGATGAAGCTGGAAATCCAGTCCGCTCAGACCTGGCAAGCGTATGTCGAGGAGAATGCAGCCCGGCCGGCGCAGGTCGGCGGTATCGAGAAAGGCGGTCGTGGTCGCGAAGGAGACGGCATCCATCTGGATCGACCGGAAGAGATCGACAAGCGACTCGCGGATGGATTCGTCATCATCGACGACATAGACGATCGGTGATGCGGACTGCGAGGCTGCCTTCGATGCGGCGCTAGTGTCGGTCATGGTCGTCCTCAATCGGTATGATCATTTCGAAGATGGCGCCCCCTTCAGGATGATTGCCGGCAATCAGCTGGCCACCTCTGGCTTCCAGCGTGCTGCGGCAGATGGAGAGCCCCATGCCCATTCCGGAGGGCTTGGTCGTGAAGAAGGGAGTGAAGAGCTTCGCCATGGCCTCCTCGCCGATGCCGGGGCCGAAATCCCTGACGGAGAGCGTGACGAATATATCATCGTTCCTGGCGAGCGAGATCAGAATCTTGCGCTGGTCGATTGCCGTTTCACGCATGGCCTGCACGGCATTCGTGACGAGGTTGATGAGCACCTGCTGCAGCTCGATACGGATCGCCTTCACCGTGATCGGCTGTTCCACTGGGGTCACATCGAAGTCGATCATGTCGCGCTGGAAGTCGTGCTCCATCAGGGTGTGTGTTTCCTCGATCAGCGTTTCGAGATCGACCAGCTCGGGCGTGCGATCGCCTTGCGTCAGCATGGAGCGGGTATTGTGTATGATTTCGCTCGCCCGTTGGCTGTCGCGAATGATGCGTTCGGCCGAACGGCGCACGGCGGCGAGATCCGGCGGCTCGCGGTTCAGCCATCTGAGCAGCGTCTGGGCGTTGACGACGATAGCGCCGAGCGGCTGGTTGAGCTCGTGGGCGAGCGAGGCGGAAAGTGTGCCGACGGTCGCGGCGCGAGAGGCGCGGGCAAGCTCATCCTGAGCCTCGCGAATGGCCTTCTGCATCATTTCCCGCTGGGTGATATCCACCATGCCGACGACCACGCGATTGAAGGCGGTGGGATCTTCCGGAAAGCTCATGCTCATGATGACAAGCCTGGTCTCGCCATTTTCCGCGATCAGATTACCCTTGCCCTCGAAATGCCGTTCGCCGCAGAAGATGGCATTCATCAGGTCCAGGAACGTATCGTCATCAGGGGCGATGTAGTGGCGCATCGTGTGCGAGGGTAGGCCACCGGCCACATGGCCGAGCAGTTCCATTGCTGCGTCGTTGGAGGCGATGGTGCGGATGAGGCCTGTGCAGGTGGCGATGACGCTGGGGTTTGTTCGGTAGTAGTCTTTGAGGTCACTCACACCTTCCGCCTTCAAAGACATCAGGAAGGCTCGCACTGCGGAATAATCGCGTTCCCAGAGTGCGATGCGGCTGTGCTCGAAGATGTAGCGATAGCGGGTTTCGCTGTCGCGAAGATGCAAGTTGGCTTCGATGAGGCCGGCGCGCGCGGTTTCGTTCCTGAGGATAAGGGCGCAGGTGATTGTGATGGCGGCGAGAGAAACCGCTAACCGCAACTGGGCCGGGACATTTTCTCCGAGGCCGTGAGAATAGAAATAGGCGAAAAGAGTAAGGGCGGCGCAGATAACTGTGAGGAGGGTGGTGCCTATCCTCGTCAGGATTTCTGCCGATAGCAGCAGCACGATAACATAGAGGACGGCGATGGCGCTTTCGATCTCGGTAAAGGCATCGACGTAGAACACGGTGGCGCCGAGCACCAGTGCGATCAGGCCGAGCGTGATCTCATGCGAGAGCGTTCCTCGCCGGTTGATGAGTTTCGATACAATGAATGATCCCATACCCCCTCGCTGTTGGTTCCGGTCTTCTACCCATACCGGCTAGTGCGCGTTTACCTTAATGGCGTGTTTATCGGCGCAAAACTATACCAAAGTGTTGGAAGCATGGGCCGAATTGTCTCTACGCTTGAAAAGGAAAGACCGCCCCGGGCGGCGGGACGGTCTCTGGCGGATGGGAGGATCCGCAGGGCTTCGGCGGAGGGGGACGCCTGCCCTAGAGGTGGCAAGGGGCGGTGCCACCAGCTTGGAACCGTGAATGGTCAGGTCGGTTCCGAGCTACGACTAGAAGTTAAATCCAAGCGTCCTGAGACATAACTATACTTAGGTTTTGGTCCGGCCATACGAAGCGGCAGGTCGGTTTCCCCGGTAAATGGCTTTGAAAATTGTTCCGACGACTTCCGCTATCGCAATAATGACGCTGCAGATGGCAAGCAGAACTGGTGAAAATCCCTCGGACACGATCACGACTTTATGGCATGCCAAGGCGTCGCAGCACGCTTGTCATATTGCCAGAGGAATAATCCTGAGACACAGTCAGCCGGAATACTCCATCTGAACGAGGGCACCGATGAAGGCAGCAGGAATGGTTCGGGCAGTTGTGGGAATTGTAGCCCTTGTCGTTCTTGGTGTTCTCCTGTGGTTTGCAACGCGACCACCGCCGCTGGTGGTGCAGGGCGAGGTTTCCGCCAATCGCGTCGATATCAGCCCGCGTGTCGCCGGTCGCATTCTCAAACTCAATGCCGATGTCGGTGACAATGTCGAGAAGGGCACCGTTATTGCCGAGCTGGAAAGCCCGCAGTTGACGGCGGCGCTGCATTTGGCTGAAGCGGCAGTCGGTGTTTCAGAGGCTGACCTCACTCGTGTCAACAGCACGCGTCCCGAAACTATCGATGCGGCCAATGCCGAGCTTGCCGCAGCAAGCGCCGATGTCACGCTTTATCAGGAAGAATCCGCTCGTCAGGCGCGGTTGATCACGACAGGCGCCTCCACACAGGCGCAGGTCGATCAGACTGCCCGTAACCTGGAAGCCGCGATCCGCAAGCAGGAATCCGCAGCCGCCAACGCACGGCTTGCGACGGCCGGTTCCAGCAAGGAAGAAAAGGCGCTTGCCGCCGCTCAGGTGGAGCAGGCACGTGCGTCCCTCAACCAGCGGCAAGTGGACGTTTCAGAACTGGTCATCCATGCGCCGATCTCCGGTCAGGTGACGACGCGCGTCGCCGAGCTCGGCGAAAATTTCAGCGCCGGTTCGCCGCTGTTCTCGATCATCGACCTGCAGAATCCCTGGTTCACGTTCAATCTTCGCGAGGACCTGCTGAAGGGACTCAAGGTCGGCGACGGTTTTGACGTCACCGTTCCGGCGCTTGCCGGCAGCCCGATCCCGGTCAAGGTGACGATGATCAACGCGCAGGGCCAGTATGCGACCTGGCGCGCGACACGTGCGACCGGCGATTTCGACCTGCGCACCTTCGAGGTACGCGCCGTTCCGGTCAATCCCGTCGAGGGGCTTCGGCCAGGCATGAGCGTCATCGCCTCCTGGCCGCCGGCGGGGCGTTGAGATGAAGCCGCCCGGCGGGCTTCGTCCCGGCTTCCTCCTGGTGTTCCGGCGGGAGTTCGACTGGTTCTATCGCCGGCCGTTTCTGCTTTTCCTGACGACGCTCTTGCCGCTGCTCTTGATGAGCGTGCTCGCCATCGTCTTCAGCGCGGGGCTGGCGACACGGCTGCCGATCGCCGTGCTCGATCTCGACGGCAGCGATCTTTCGCGAACGATCATTCGCGCAGTCGATGCGACGCCGGATACCGCTGTCGCAGTCAATATCAGCGACCTCACGGAAGGCCGTGCGCTGATCCTGTCCGGCAAGGTTCACGGACTGCTGATGCTGCCGCGCAATCTGGAGCGTGATGTTTTCGCCGGCCGGCGTCCCGAGGTGGTGTTCTTTTACAATACGCAGACGCTGACAACAGGTAATCTTACGCTCAGGGGCGTCAGTGCTGCCGTGCCGACTGTGGCCGCCGGCATCCGCTTGTCGCTGCGGACGGCGCAGGGGCAGCCGGTCGACATTGCGCAGGCCGATCTTTCTCCGATCCCCGTGCAGGTCAATCCGCTCTTCAATCCGACGCTCAACTATGCGCATTTTCTGCTCGCAGCGCTGATGCCCGCCTTGCTGCAGGTGGTGATCGTTACCACCATGGCCTACACGGTTGGCATGGATGCCGAAACGACGCATCGTCTCGTCGTTCTGCGGCGGCTTGGCGGCGGTCTGTGGCCGGCAATGGCCGGCAAGATGCTACCCTACACACTGGTCTTCCTTGTGGTTCTCGGTCTTTCGGACGCCATTCTTTTCGGCGTGCTCGACATGCCACTCAGGGGCGAGCGCTGGATCCTCGTCATGGCCGGGTTGCTCTTCATCCTCGCAAACCAGTTCATCGGCGTGCTGCTGGCGCTTTTCCTGCGGCCGGTAGCAAGCGCCATCAGCATCGGCACGCTGATCTTCGCCCCATCCTTCGGTTATATGGGCATCGGCTTTCCGCGGTTGGCGATGAACGACTTTGCCTACTGGTGGGGCGAACTCATTCCCGGCACCTGGTACCTAACGGCCCGGATCGATCAGACGATCCGAGGCACGCCGGTCGATCTGTCGCTGAAACCATTGATGGTGCTCGGCATATTCGTTCTGGTGCTGGCCATCGTGACGGCACTGCGGCTGGAAGTGTTCCGCATTCGCCGGCAGCGACAGGCGGCGCAGCGGCTGAGGGAGGTCACGCCATGAGGGCCTTGCTGGCGATCTTCCGCATCGAGCTGATCCGCATCCTGACTCTGCGCCCGGCGCTTGCGGTACTGGTCTTCGGGCCACTAATCTATGCCCTCTATTACCCACAGCCCTATGCAAACGAGGCGCTGCGCGACGTGCCGATCGCCGTCGTCGATCTCGACGATACGACGAGCAGCCGTGAACTGGTGCGCCGTATCGATGCGTCGAGCGATGTCGCAGTGGCCGCGATGCTGCCGGACCAGATCAGTGCCGAGCGGGCGGTTCAAGGACGCCAGCTTTACGGCATTCTGGTCATCCCGCAATATTTCGAACGTGATCTGCTGCATGGGCGGCAATCGCCGGTCGCGCTTTATGGGGATGCCAGCTATTTCCTGATCTATCAGCGCATTTCCGGTGCGGTCGTTGCCGTTGCCAGGACCATGGGCGCGGAAATCGAGACGGCGCGGCTGATTGCGGCCAATATCGACCCGGTGCTGGCGGCAGCTGCCCCCGATCCCATGCCGTTGACGACGGTCGCACTGTTCAATCCTCAGGGCGGCTATGCGACCTATATTTTGCCGGCGGCCTTCGTCCTGATTCTGCAGCAGACGCTACTGATCGGCGTCGGCCTGCTTGGGACGATCGGCAATGATGCGGCGGCGCGGGATCCTGCTGCCTCGGCCGCCGGTCCCTTTGCCCGCGTCGGCGGCAGGCTGCTTGCCTATCTCGTTATCGAGGCGATCGTATTGCCATTCTATCTGATCGTGCTGCCTTACCTTTACGGCATTCCGCGATTGGGTGGTTTGCTGACGATATTTGCTTTCTGCCTGCCGTTCGTTCTGGCAGTTGCCACGCTCGGGATGGTCATTGCCAGCCTGTTCCGCAAGCCACTCGCTGTTCAGCTCGTCTGCGCCACGCTCGGGTTGCCTTTCATGTTCCTTGCCGGTTTTTCGTGGCCGAGCGAAGCCATACCCGAGCCGCTGCGGGCGCTGACCGTTCTGCTGCCAAGCACCAGCGCCATCAACGGCATCGTCGAGGTGTCGCAGCTCGGTGCTCCGCTTCAGGCGGTCAGGGAACCGTTCCTTACGCTGTGGATACTTGCCGCGGTTTACGGGCTTGTCGCGGTGCTGCTGGACGTCAGGTCCGCAAGGGAAAAGCCTGCGGCACGGGCCCCTGCGGGCGGTTGATGGCGCTATCTCATTTTGAGATAGCCGCATCGAATAAACCTATTTGTCACAATAGTGTCGCCACGGCATAGTCTTAGGAGGGAGAAACATTTTTAGGACATTGCTGTGGAATATGTGCGCTTTGGCCAGACCGGCCTGAAGGTTTCGTCGCTTTGCCTTGGTACCATGGGTATCGGGACATCCAAGTGGAAGGGTTGGGTGTTGGACGAAGAAAAGTCGGTGCCAATCCTGAAGAAGGCGCTCGATGTCGGCATCAATTTCTTCGACATGGCGGACTGGTATTCGACCGGCGTCAACGAGCAGGTGGTTGCCCGCACCCTACTGTCGCTGACCGACCGCGAAAAGCTGGTGCTCGCCACCAAGGCCTTTTATCCGATGAGCGACGACCCGAACGACAAGGGCCTGTCGCGCAAGCATCTGATGGCCTCCATCGACAAGTCGCTGAAGCAGATGGGCACCGACTATGTCGATCTCTACGTCATCCACGCCTTCGATCCGGAAACGCCGATTGAAGAAACGATGAGCGCTATGCATGACATCGTGAAGTCGGGCAAGGCACGCTACATCGGCGCTTCCACCATGTATTCCTGGCAGTTCGCCAAGATGAATCATGTCGCCGACAAAAACGGCTGGACGCGGTTCGTCAACATGCAGTGCCAGTATTCGCTGCTCTACCGGGAGGAAGAGCGCGAAATGATGCCTTACTGCAAGGATGAGGGCATTGCGGTGACGACCTTCTCGCCGCTCGCCCGCGGATATCTCGCCGGTGGCGGTTCGGCGCCGCGTATTGCGCATGACCTCTATCTCGACTGGTTCGGCGACGAGATCGACCAGGAGATTGCCAAGCGCGTCAACGAGATCGCCGCCAAGCGCGGCAAGACGGCAAGCCAGATCGCCCAGGCCTGGGTCATCGGTTCAGGCAACAGCACGGTTCCGATCGTCGGCACGGAAAGCCCCGAACATGTCACCGCCGCCATCGAGGCTGCGGCGATCGAGCTGACGGCAGAAGAGCGCGCCTTCCTGGAAGAGCCCTACCGCCCGCGCGACATGATCAACGACTATAACCCGGTCCGTCGCCCGCGTGCGCTTTCAAAGGCGTAATGGGCAAAGGCATAATGGGTTCGACTCGCATCGCTACTGGAGATTTCAATGCTTTATATCGGTGAAGGCTTCGAGGGTTCCGGCCCGAACGCTGCCCATATCAACCTCTACCTCGGCCCGAAGAACGGGCCGATTTCCGGCGCCCTTGCCGGTGCCGCCGCAAGTCCCGGTCCCGGCCACCTGCCGTTTCAAGCGGTCCTGAAGCCGAACCTGCCGGCCAAGCCGGTGACGCTGTTCATCGCCAAGGCGGTGATGGAGTCGGGCTCGTCGCATGAGCTGATGACCTGGGGGCCGGCACAGGCGGGTGTTGCCGCCGGTATTACTGCAGCGCTGCTCGATGGTTCGCTGCCGGCGGAAGCTGAAGATGACTGGGTCGCGATTGCCGCCGTCTGGGTCAATCCGTCGGCAAACGATGCCGAAGAGGTGTATCATAACAACAAGGCTGCAACGCGTCTTGCCGCCAAGCGCGCTTTGCTGAAGGGCTGGCCGTCGCGTGCCGAGCTTGCCGAAGGCGTGGCAACGGTCGGCAATCCGTTCTTCACGCCGAAGGTCGCCTGATATGAAGCTTGTCGAGGACAATGCCCTGATCGGTGGAGGCTGGGGAAGTGCTGCTGACAGCAAGCGCTTTGCCGTGCTCAATCCCGCCGATGGCAGTGAGCTTGCGACCGTGCCGGATTGCGGTGCGGCGGAAGCGCAGCAGGCGATCGATGCCGCAGCGAAGGCCTTCAAGACCTGGCGCAAGACGCTCGCGTCGGAACGCTCCGCCGTGCTGCGGCGCTGGGCTGAGCTGATACTTGCCAATCAGGAAGATCTTGCGAGGCTGCTGACGGCCGAGCAGGGCAAGCCTCTGGCCGAAGCGCGTGGCGAAGTCGCTTATGCGGCCGGGTTCCTGACCTGGTTTGCCGAGGAAGGCCGCCGCTCGCATGGTGGCGTCGTGCCGTCGCACAAAGCTGATGCGCGCATCGTCGTTATGAAGGAGCCGGTTGGTGTCGTTGCGGCGGTGACGCCATGGAATTTCCCGTTGGCGATGATCACCCGCAAGGTTGGTCCGGCACTGGCTGCAGGCTGCACCATCATCATCAAGCCCGCCGAGGACACACCGCTTTCGGCACTGGCGCTTGCCCGTCTCGGCGAGCAGGCCGGCGTTCCCGCCGGTGTCGTCAGCGTGGTGACGACGAAGTCGCCGGCCGATGTCGTCGGCGTCTGGATGAAGAGCCCCGTCGTGCGCAAGTTCTCGTTTACGGGATCGACGGCGACCGGCAAGCTGCTGATGCGCCAGAGCGCCGATACGGTGAAGCGCATCAGCCTCGAACTCGGCGGAAACGCGCCGCTGATCGTGTTCGACGATGCCGATATCGACCAGGCCGTGCGCGGCACGATCGCCTCCAAGTTCCGCAATACCGGACAGACCTGCGTCTGCGCCAACCGTATCCTCGTCGAGGACGGTATTTATGACCGCTATGCCGAGGCGCTTGCCAAGGCCGTGGCCGCGATGAAGGTGGCACCCGGCGTCGAGGATGGCGCGCTGCAGGGGCCGCTTATCAATGCGCCCGCGCTGACGAAGGTCGAGCGGCATGTGACCGATGCCGTCGAGAAAGGCGCCAAGGTGTTGACCGGCGGCAAGCGGCATGAGCGCGGCGGCCTGTTCTATGCGCCGACGGTGCTGACCGGCATGACGACCGATATGGCGCTTGCGACCGAAGAGACCTTCGGTCCGGTCGCCGGCCTTTTTCGCTTCAAGGGCGAGGAAGAGGCGATCGCGCTCGCCAATGACACAGAGACCGGCCTCTCGGCCTATTTCTTCACGCAGAATCTCGGCCGCGCCTGGCGTGTCGCCGAAGCGCTGGAAGCAGGCATGGTCGGCATCAACGAAGGCGTGATCTCGACGGAAGTCGCGCCTTTCGGCGGCGTCAAGCAATCCGGCCTCGGCCGCGAAGGTGCTGCCGAAGGGCTCGATGAATATCTCGAGAGCAAATACGTCCTGTTTGGCGGGCTTGCGGGATAATGACGGAGGATCGCTCTCCACAGACGAAGAAGGATCCGGCGGTCGATCGCCGCCGGTTGCCGCTGAATGCGCTCAGGGCCTTCGAGGCCGTTGCGCATCACGGCAGCTTCACGGCGGCAGCCGCTGCGCTCAACATTTCGCAGAGCGCGCTTTCGCGGCATGTCATCGGTCTGGAAGAGAGCATCGGGCGCAAGCTTTTCGAACGCGGCCATAAGGCCACGACGCTGACGGATGCCGGGCGCTCGCTCGCTGCCGGCATCGGCAAGGGCTTCGACCGCATCGAGCAGGCGCTGAAGGAAGTTTGCGCGCCGGACGAACAGCGCCAACGCAAGCTGCGCATCAACCTGCCGCCGAGCTTTGCCATGAAGCTCACCGTGCCGCTGCTGACGGATTTCCGGCGCAGCTTCCCGGAAGTGCTTCTAGAGGTTTCGACCCCCTATGGGGTGCCGGACAGCGAATTCGATGTGGCGGTCGTCTATACGCGGCCAGCAGTCGATGAATGGATCACCGATCTGCTCTGGGAGGAGCGGCCGACGATCCTTTGTCATCCTGATCTGATCAGGGGAGGCGTGTCGGATATCGCGGCTTTCATTGCTGCAAACGAAATCATCCACATCAAGATCGTCGACATGGAGCCCTACCTCACTTGGCAGCGCTTCCTTGTGCAGAACGGTCTCGGCGGGGTTTCCGTGGCGCGGGGCGTGACATTCGACAGCGCCAGCCTCGGGGTTCAATACGCATTGTCGGGGCAGGGGCTGGTGCTTGCAGATCCGGCGCTATTTCGGGAGGAAATAGAAAGCGGCCGCTTGGTTGCGCCGGTCACCGCACACTATTACGAAGGCTTCGGCTATTACCTGAAGACCGATGCGGAAGGGCTGGTGGATCCTCTGATTGCAGGGTTTCGATCCTGGATCATCAGCCGCTTCAGCAATCGTGTGGTGAACGACGGTGAAAAGCCCGCCCTGCGCATCGTGTCTGGCACAGAGGGTGTCTGATAGTGAACATACTGCCATTCAAGGAGGAGGCAGATCATGACTGAATTGAAAACCAACAGCGGCAATCCGCTGCATCCCTCCGTACCGGAACTGTGTGAACAGGTCCGCGCCGGCAAGATCGATCGCCGCGGTTTCCTGCGTGCCGTCGCCTGGCTCGGTGTGACGGCGGCCTCCGCCAGCGCCTTCCTCGGCGACAGCAAGCTCGCACTCGCTCAGGAGACGCCTACCGATGGCGGCACACTGCGTTTCGGCTGCCAGATCCAGGAACTGACCGATCCGATGATGACGAGCTGGATCGAGGCTTCAAACCTCTATCGCAACAGCCTCGAATTCCTGACCTATGTCGATGCCGACAACGTCACCCATCCCTACCTCGCCAAGAGCTGGACGCCGTCTGCTGACCTGAAGATCTGGGATTTCGAGCTCGACGAGCGCGCCAAGTGGTCGAATGGCGATGCCTTCACGCCCGAAGACGTGATCTTCAATATTCAGCGCTGGATTGCGCCTGACTCCCAGTCTTCCAACAAGACCGCTTTCTCGGCCGTCGCGAAGGTGGAAAAGACCGGCGACCACACGGTTCGCATCACGCTGTCGCGTGCGGTTTCCTCGCTGCCAGAGCAGCTTTATTCCTACACCTGCCCGATGCTGCACCGCGACTTCGTCAAGGGCGGCGCCAACTGGCCGGCCAATCCTGTTGGTACCGGCCCCTTCAAGCTGGACGCCTACGAAGTCGGCCGTCAGGCTGTGTTCAGCAAGCGCGCTGATTACTGGGGCACGCCTGTTCATCTCGATGGCATCCAGTACATCGACCTCGGTACCGATATCACCACGCATCTCGCAGCGCTTTCGAGCGGCCAGATCGATATCATCTACCGTGCGACGATCGCCGAATACGATCTCATGAAGTCGCTGCCGAACATCCAGATCCTGACCGGCAAGGCTGCCCATACACTCGTCATGCGCATGCAGTCCGACCAGAAGCCGTTCGACGATGTTCGCGTCCGCAAGGCCGTGCAGCTTGCCGCCGACAACAAGCAGATGCTCGACGTCGCCTATCGCGGCGAAGGCGAAGTCGGCGCCAATTTCCACGTCTCGCCGGTTCAACCCGATTACTTCGCGCTGCCGGCTGTGCCCCGCGATGTCGAGAAGGCCAAGGCCCTGCTCGCAGAAGCCGGCTACAAGGACGGTTTGGACCTTGAGCTGACGCTCGGCAATACGCAGGGTACCTGGGAACAGGATACCGCGCAGGTATTGCAGCAGAATCTGGCCGAAGCCGGCATCCGGCTGAAGCTCAATGTGCTGCCGGCCTCGCAATATTGGCCGATCTGGGACAAGGTTCCTTTCGGCCTTACCTACTGGGCGCACCGTCCGCTCGGCGCCATGACGCTCGATCTGGCCTACCGCTCAGGCGGAGCCTGGAACGAGAGCCATTTCGCCAGCAAGGAATTCGACGCCGCGCTCGACAAGGCTCTTGCCGTTGTCGATCCGGCCAAGCGCCCCGAAGCCATGAAGGATGTCCAGCAGATTCTGCAGGATTCCGGCGTCATCGTTCAACCCTACTGGCCGAACCGCTTCAGCGCCGCAGCCACCACCGTCCGCGGTTTCGTGCTCCATCCGGCGGATTACTTCCGCATGGACGGCGTCTGGCTCGCCAAGGCTTGATCTTCGGCGGGGCCGCTCATCGCGGCGGCCCCGACCCGGCAAAGAGGTGGTTCGTGACCGTTTTCCTTTTCATTCTCCGTAAACTGGCAAGCGCACTCGCGGTGATGTTCACTGTGTCGCTGCTCGTTTACCTGGCGCTGGAGGTCAATGTCGGCGATGTCGCCGTCAAGGTCCTCGGTCAGTTCTCGACGCCGGCCCAACGCGCCCAGTGGTTGACAGCCAATGGTTACGACGATCCCTTCCTCATCCGTTACGGCCGCTGGCTCTGGTCCTTCATGACCGGCGACTGGGGCATGTCCACCTATTACCGCGCGCCCGTTGCACAGTTGATCCCCGATCGGCTTGCAGCTTCCGGAATCCTTGCGGGTGGTGCGCTGCTCGTGATCGTGCCTGTCGGCCTGTTTGCGGGCATCATTGCCGGCATGCGTCAGGGTTCGGTTCTCGATCGAGTCGTCTCCTTCATTGCGATCGCCACGACCTCGATTCCGGATTTCGCTTCCGCGGTCTTCTTCTCGGCTGTCTTCGTCTTCTGGCTGCACTGGCTGCCGGGCGCCAGCACCATGCTGACTGGTTTCTCGCTGCAGCAGATCATTCTGCCCGTTTTGGTGCTCGGCTTTTATTCGACTGGCTACCTGGCGCGTGTCACCCGCGCCTCGATGATCGAGGTCATGGGCACACACTACGTCCGCACGGCGCGCCTCAAGGGCGCCAGCACCGCGCGCATCGTCTGGCGCCACGCTTTGCGCAATGCGCTGATCACACCGGTCACCGTCATCATGCTGCAATTTCCCTGGCTGCTGTCAGGCGTCATCGTCGTGGAGGTCTTCTATGCCTACAAGGGCTTTGGCACGCTGCTCTATGACGCCGCGCTCAATAGCGATATCCGCCTCGTCGAAGCCTGCGCGATGGTAAGCGTCGTCGTCGTCGTCGCGACGCAGATCCTTTCCGACCTCGCCTATGGTTGGCTCAATCCCCGCGTCTCGCTGCTCGATGCAGCCAAGGGACGGAAGTGAGGGCGCCATGGTGAAGGTTGTAAAACCCTACGTCTCCAATCCGGTCATCCTGATCGGCGGCTTCCTGACGATCGGCTGGCTGCTTGTGGCGATTTTCGCGCCGTTCCTTGCCCCTTATGATCCGATCCGCACGCTGCTGCCGCTCGCAAAACCGGGGGCTGCCGATCGGTCCGGCGATGTATTCTGGCTCGGAACCGACAAGCTCGGCCGCGATATTCTCTCGCGCTTGATCTACGGCGCACGTACCGTGGTCGTGTTTTCGACACTTGCGACGCTGACTGCCTATGTGGTCGGCGTGGTCCTCGGGCTTGTCGCCGGCTACTGGCGCGGCTGGGGCGATGCGGTGCTGTCCTACATCGCCAATGTGGTGCTCTCTTTCCCGGTGCTGGTGCTCTATATCGTCATTATCGTCGTGGTCGGCTCATCGCCCTTCAACATCGTGCTTGCCGTCACCTTCGGCAGCGCGCCGGCGATCTTCCGCATCGTGCGCGGCATTACCATCGACGTTTCGAGCCGCGACTATGTGGCGGCTGCGGTGACCCAGGGTGAAAGCACCTGGCGCATCATGCTCTTCGATATCCTGCCCAATGCCAGCGGGCCGCTCGCCGTCGATTTCTGCCTGCGCCTCGGCTACACGGCGATCACCATTGGCACGCTCGGCTTCCTCGGTCTCGGCCTGCCGCCACCGACGCCGGATTGGGGCACAATGGTCAATGAAGGCCGCGCCATGGCGATCGCCTTCCCGCATCTCGTCATCTTTCCATGCCTTGCGATCTCGTCGCTCATGCTGGGCTTGAGCCTGCTGGCAGACGGATTGCGAGAAGTCTCGGAAGCGCAGGGGAGGCGTGCATGAGCAGCAACGAAAGCCAACCGATCCTTCGGGTCGAAAATCTGAGTGTCGCCCTGCCGAAAGGGGCAGACAGACCCTATGCCGTCAAGGCGGCGAGCTTCGATCTCAGGCCGCGGGAAATTCTCTGCATCGTCGGCGAATCCGGTTCGGGCAAGTCGGTTCTGTCCAGCGCGCTGATGGGAGCGGTGCCGGAAGGATTGAAGGTTTCCGGCGGCAAGGTGATGCTCGGGAATACTGATCTTGTCGGCCTCTCCGAACGGGCGTTCCGGGCGATCCGGGGCAGCGATATCGCCATGATCTTCCAGGAGCCGATCGCCTCGCTCAATCCGGCGATGACGGTGTCGGCACAGATCGAGGAAGTCTTTGAATTGCATTCGGATTTCGATGCCGCCGAGCGCAAGAAGCGCGCTCGGGCGCTGATCGAATCCATGCATCTGCCGAACCCGGACCGTATCCTGCAGGCCTATCCGCATGAGCTCTCCGGCGGCCAATGCCAGCGTGTCGTCATCGCAATGGCGCTGGCCATGAACCCGCGCGTCCTGATTGCCGACGAGCCAACGACCGCGCTCGACGTCACGACGCAGGCGCAGGTGCTGAAGCTCGTGCGCGAGCTTCGTAATATGCACGACCATGGCATTCTCTTCATCACGCATGACTTCGGTGTCGTTGCCGATATTGCCGACCGCGTCGCCGTCATGCGCTATGGCGAGATCGTCGAGATCGGCGAGGCAAGACAGGTGCTGACAGCGCCTGTTCATCCCTACACCAAAGAGCTCATCGCTGCCGTGCCGAGCCTGACGCCGCACGACCGCCCAGCCCCGCCGCAAGGTGAAGAGCCGGTGCTTGCGGTGCACGATCTGCAGCATTCCTACGGCAGCGTTCAGGTCTTGAAACATGTCGAGCTCAGCCTCTCGCCGGGCCGCGTGGTTTCTATCGTTGGTGAATCCGGTTGCGGCAAGTCCACCCTTGCCAAGGCAATGATCCGCCTCATTGAGCCGAAGAGCGGCCGGGTCGAAGTGGCGGGTGCGGATCTTCTCGGTCTGGCGCCGGCACCGCTACGCGCGCGTCGCCGGTCGATCCAGATGATCTTCCAGGATCCGTTCGGCTCGCTCAATCCGCGCCGCCGTGTCGGCCCGATGATTGCCCGCTCCGCCATGCTTGCCGGTGTTGAAGCCGGTGAAGCGCGCCGCCGTGCGGAAGAGCTGCTCGATCTCGTCGGGCTGCAGAAGAGTGCCTACTGGCGCAAGCCGGCGGCTTTCTCTGGCGGGCAGCGGCAGCGCATCGGCATTGCACGCGCGCTCGCCATGCGGCCGGATGTGCTGATCGCGGACGAGAGTGTTTCGGCGCTCGACGTGTCCGTGCAGGCGCAGGTTCTGAAATTGCTTCGCGAGCTGCAGGAGAAGCTGCAGCTTGCCATCGTCTTCATCACCCACGACCTGCGCGTCGCTGCCCAGATCAGCGACGAGATCGTGGTGATGCAGAAGGGTGAAATCGTCGAGCGTGGCAGTGCGGCCCAAGTGCTGCAGGCGCCGACGCATCCCTATACGAGAACACTTCTCGACGCGGCGCCGGGCCGCAGCACGTTCTAGCCGCCGCCTTCTGGGTGACGGCACTCTGTTTCGTTTCAACGCATGGCCGGCACAGAGGCCGGCATGCGCGTGGTTGGCTATTGTCCTGAGGATACCGTCATGACGGAGTATCGCAATTTCATCGCCGGAGAATTCCGGACTTCCGGCAACCTGGTGCCGGTACTCAATCCAGCAACGGAAGCCGCTTTTGCCGAGGTGCCATCGGCGACGGCTGCAGAAGCCATCGAGGCTGTCGAGGTGGCGGCGAAGGCACAGAAGGAATGGCGGGGGCTGCCGGCAATCGCGCGGGGTGACGCATTGCGCAAGCTCGCGGCTGTCATCGAGCAGCGGGCGGAAAAGATCGGTGCCGCCCTAGCGTTGGAATCCGGCAAGAGCTTGGCCGATGCGACAGGCGAGGCGATCTATGGCGCCGAACTGATGCGCTATCACGCCGAATGGGCACGGCGCATCGAAGGCGAAATCATCCCGAGCGACAATGCCAATGAGACACTGCTTCTGAAGCGCGAGGCGATCGGTGTCGTTGCCTGCCTGATCCCCTTCAACTTTCCGATCTACACGCTGGTGCGCAAGATTGCGCCGGCGCTGATTGCGGGCAATGCGGTTGTGGTGCGTCCGAGCAATTCGACACCGACCTCGGCCTTCGAAATCGCCGAAGCCGTGGCCGAGGCCGGCTTGCCTGTGGGACTGGTCAACATCCTCACCATGTCGCATGAGGTTGCAGCCACGCTTTGCACCCATCCCAAGGTCGGGATGATCACGCTGACCGGCAGCCTGCAGGCGGGCCGCATCGTGCTCGACTATTGCAAGGCGAACATCGCCAAGCCGTCGCTGGAACTCGGCGGCAAGACGCCTGTCGTTATCGAGCCGGATGCCGATCTCGATGCTGTTGCCGCGCAGCTCGTTGCCGCAAAGACCAGTCATTGCGGCCAGCTCTGCACCGCGCCGGAGCGCGTCTATGTGCATCGCTCCATCTATGATGGGCTGCTTGCCAAACTGAAGGCCGGCTTTGCCGCACGCGCTTTCGGCGACCGTTCGGTCGATGCGTCTCGTGTCGGGCCGCTCTCCACGAAGTCGGCACAGGCGAATGTGCACGAGGCCGTCTTGAAGGCGGTAGAGCAGGGCGCGCGTATCGAGGCCGGTGGCATCTTCCCTGAAGGCCCCGGCTTCTTCTATCCGCCGACACTGCTGTCCAATTGCCGTCAGGACATGGAGATCATCGCCGAGGAAATTTTCGGACCGGTTCTGCCCGTCGTTGCCTATGACACGACGGATGAGGCGCTGGCGCTCGCCAATGATCACCAGTTCGGCCTGAGTTCGGTGCTCTTCACCAACAATCATCGCACCATCATGCGCTTTTCCGATGCCATCGAGGCTGGCGAATTCTACGTCAACCGTTTCCCGGCCGATCCTTATCAGGGCTATCACGCCGGCTGGAAACGTTCCGGCCTTGGCGGCGATGACGGTAAACACGGCATGCTCGAATTCACCCAGACGCGCCTCGTCATACTCAAGCATTGAGGATCACGGCCATGCAGATCGCATCGCTTTCCACCCATGTCGTCGCCGTCCCGCCGCCGCATATTGGCGGCATGTACTGGATCTTCGTACGGCTGACGACGGCAGACGGTATCGAGGGTGTCGGGGAAATTTACTCGACCGCTTTCCATCCGAAGGCGCTCGTCCCGCTGATCGAGGATGTCTTCGAGCGTTACCTGCTCGGCCACGATCCGCATGACATCGAGCGCTTCTGGCGGCTTGCCTATTCGAGCGGTTTCACCCAGCGCCCCGACCCGACGATGATGGGCATCGTCTCAGGCCTCGAGATCGCCTGCTGGGACATTATCGGCAAGGCTGTCGGCAAGCCGCTGCACAAGCTGATCGGCGGGCGCGTGCATGAGAGGCTGCGCGCCTATACCTATCTCTATCCGAAAAACGCTGCCGGCGAATATGACTATAACGATCCGGACCTTGCCGCCGAATGCGCGGTGAAGATGGTCGAGATGGGCTTTACTGCCGTCAAGTTCGACCCGGCTGGTCCTTATACGGCCTATTCCGGCCATCAGGTGTCACTCGGCGTGATGGACCGCTGCGAGGAATTCTGCGCCAAGATCCGCGAGGCCGTCGGCAGCGGTGCCGATCTGCTCTTCGGCACGCATGGGCAGATGGTACCTTCCTCGGCAATTCGCCTGGCTCAGCGGCTGGAGAAATATGATCCGCTCTGGTTCGAGGAGCCGGTGCCTCCCGGCCAGGAAGAGGCGATGGCAGAGGTCGCCCGCAAGACCTCGATCCCCATTTCGACCGGTGAACGGCTGACAACGAAATACGAGTTCCAGCGCGTGCTGGAAACGGGTGCGGCCTCTATCCTGCAGATGAACGTGGCGCGCGCCGGCGGCATTCTCGAATGCAAGAAGATCGCCGGCATGGCCGAAGCGTGCTACGCGCAGATCGCGCCGCATCTCTATAATGGCCCTATCGGCGCTGCAGCCAGCATCCAGCTTGCCGCTTCCTCGCCGAATTTCCTGATCCACGAGGCGATCGTCGATTTCTCGGGCTTCTATGCGGAGATCCTGAAGACGCCGCTGCGCTTCGAAGATGGTTACCTGATCCCGTCAGACGAGCCGGGGCTGGGCGTGGAACTCAATCTCGATGTCGTCGCCAAACACTCGCCTTACGAAGGGCAGCGATTGCATCTGCAAATGGATGACAAGCCCGCCGACGTGAAGGCATTTGCGCCGGCCCGCGGCTGAGAACGAAGATGACGACATACGATTACATCATCGTCGGCGCCGGCTCGGCGGGCTGCATTCTGGCGGCACGTCTCAGTGAGAGCGGCAGGCACAATGTGCTGCTGATCGAAGCCGGCGGCAATGACAGTTCGCCGTGGTTTCGTGTCCCGGTTGGCTACGCGCGCTCCTACTACGATCCGAAGGTCAACTGGATGTATTGGAGCGAACCGGAGGCCGCGCTCAACGGCCGGCGTATCTATGCGCCGCGCGGCAAGGTGCAGGGCGGTTCCGGCTCTATCAACGCAATGATCTTCGTGCGTGGTGCGGCCGCCGATTTCGACGATTGGAAGGCGGCTGGCAATCTCGGCTGGGGTTATGAAGACGTGCTGCCTTTCTTCCGCAAGCTGGAGACGCATGCGGGCGGCGAGAGCAAATATCATGGCGGCGGCGGGCCTATCCATGTGACGCCGATGCGCGGCCAATCGCATGCGATTACCGACCGTTTCCTTGAGGCATGCGCCGAGTTGCAGATGCCGCTGAATGCGGATTTCAATGGCGAGAGCATTGAAGGCGCGGGCATCTACGACATCAATACGCGGAACGGCGTTCGCTCGTCCTCGTCGCTCGCCTATCTGAGACCGGCGCTCGGACGGCCCAATCTCGCTATCCTGCGCAACAGCCGGGTAAGGCGCGTCATCGTTGATGCGGAAGCCCGCGCGACCGGCGTGGAGGTGATTGGGCCGGGTGGCATAACAAGCTATTCGGCGCGGCAGGAAGTCATCCTCTCGGCAGGTGCGGTCGATACGCCGAAGCTGCTGCAGCTCTCGGGCATCGGTGACGGCGCGCATCTGCAATCCCTCGGCATTCCGCTGGTGCGGCATCTACCGGCCGTCGGCAGGAACCTGCAGGATCATCTCTGCGCCAGCTTCTACTACCGCTCCACCGTGCCGACGTTGAACGACGAGCTCGGAACGCTGTTCGGTCAGGCACGGCAGGCGCTGCGCTATATCCTGACGCGGCGCGGGCCGCTGGCGCTCAGCGTCAACCAGGCCGGCGCCTTCCTGCGTGGCAGCCCGGATGAAGAGCGGCCGAATATCCAGCTTTATTTCAATCCGCTCTCCTATCGCATTCCAACGGATCCGAAGGCAGGTTTGAAGCCGGAGCCCTATTCGGGTTTCCTCCTGGCCTTCAACTCCTGCCGGCCGACAAGCCGCGGCACGGTCGGCATCGTCTCGCCTGAGTTGGCGGACGCGCCGCAGATCAGGCCGAATTATCTCGGCACGGTGCATGACGAAGAAGAGGTTGTTCAGGGCAGCCGGCTGGTGCGCCGGATCATGGAAGCGCCGGCTCTGCGGTCGATCACCGAAATGGAGATGCCGCCTTCGGTGGAGGCCCAGACGGATGAGGAACTGCTTGCCTATTTCCGCGGCAATTCCGGTTCGATCTACCACCTCTGCGGATCGGCTTCGATGGGGCCGGATGCCACGACATCCGTGGTCGATGCCTCCCTGAGGGTGCACGGCATCACCGGGCTGCGGATCGTCGATGCATCGGTCTTCCCGAACATCACGGCCGGCAATATCAACGCGCCGACGATGATGGTGGCGGAAAAGAGTGCGGCGATGATCCTCGCCGCTGCCTGAGAGCTAGTGGCGGTGGATCGGGTCGATCCACGGCACGTCCTCGGGCTTTTCGACCGGTTCGATGTCGAGGTTGACGACCACAGGTTCCTGGCCTGAGCGCACGACCACGCATTCCAGCGTCTCGTCACGGTTGGCATTGATTTCCTGATGCGGAACGAAAGGCGGCACGTAGATGAAATCGCCGGGGCCGGCTTCTGCAGTGAATTCGAGGTTTTCGCCCCAGCGCATGCGGGCCTTGCCTTTCACCACATAGATGATGCTTTCGAGATCGCCGTGATGATGGGCACCGGTCTTGGCATTGGCATGGATCGTCACTGTGCCGGCCCAGATCTTTTCGGCCCCGGCGCGCGCATTGTTGATAGCGGTTGCGCGGTTCATCCCCGGCGTCTGCGCCGTATTCGGATCGAGTGCGTTGCCGGGAATGACCTTCACGCCGTGTTCGTGCCAGTCGATATGCTTGTGATTGTCGCTCATGCCGCTCCTCCTGTTTTCAAGCTGAATTTAGGTAAGATCGGACCGACAGCCAAGGGCTGCCGGTCCTTTGCGCGCTATTCGCGGATCAGCACATGGTTCGCTTTCAGCCAGAAAGGTGGCAGATAGAGCGGCGTGTCGGACAGCGGCACGATACTGTCTTTCAGGGCAACGCCGAGCTTATCCGCCATGAAGGTACGACGAGCGGTAATGCGGGCATGCATCTCGGGATACTTCGTGCGGATTGCCTCTCGCAGCTCTGCATCGGCAAAGGCGATCGTATCCTCGCAGTTCAGCGCCCAGCCGGCCGGCATGGGCACGGGGATGACGTCGACCTGGAAGGGCATGCCGGAGCGCAGGCGTTCCGTGGAGCCCGGGCGGACTGGCGAATGCAGCCATTCTTCGTGGCTGCCGAGATGGCCGGGGTTAAGCGCCGAGTTCAGGCCAGCGGGTTTCAGCTTTCCGGTCACTGCGGTGAAGAGATCGCCGCCGGTCGTGCCGATATCAGCCGTCTCATACCAGGTGATCAGCGCTTCGAAATAGGCCTTGGCGGGTTTCAGAAAGGCGTCATCATGGTCGGTCAGCAGGCCAGCGCGGGAGGAGAGGGCACCCCAGTAACCAAGGGCGGTCGTCACGCCGTCACCCTTCTTCACACGCCGTGCCGTCGGGCTGCGCAGGCCGACGATGGCCTCGCCGGAACTGACAGAGGCGAACATCGTGTGCAGGTTCAGCGGATCGCCTTCATAGCCCAGTCTGCCGAGTGCCTCGAACTCGCTGTCGCCTTCGCGAACACCTGAGACGACACGCCAGAGAGCACGTGAGCAGCGGGCCGAAGCCCATTCGAAGGCGGCGAGCTGGTCGACATCGACGACGGCACGCAAGCCGGTCTCGGGATGCATGAGAACGGTGGTCGCATCGGTGATCTTGCCGGCCAAGCGGCGTAGCGCAGAAACAATGAAGTCGGGCACGAAGAAGCAGTTTGCGTGATCCTCGTCCTCCTCCGCCGAAAGATACTTCCAGCCGACGAGGCCGATGGTGTTAGCCTTGCCGATGCCGGCATCGCGGAGACGGTCTGCCAGGCGCGGGTTCTGACTGCGGTCCTGGCCCATGAGGCTGAAGGTCTGGGCTCGCAGCACCTCGATGCCGGGCAGGCGGGCAAGCACCGTGTAGCTCTCGGATTCATTGCCCGTGATGATGACCCGCTTTCCCTTGGGACCGAGCAACAGCAGGGCCTCTTCGAAGCGTGGCTCGAAGCCGGAGAGGAACATGATGTTGCCGAAGTGCTCGCGGTCGGCATAGACCACCAGCCAGTCGGTGCCAGCAGCTTTTAGCGCGGCATCGGCGCGGGCGGCGTAGGTCTCCGCCGGAATCCGCGGCTGCTCGGCGGCGACAGGGCCGAAATCGGGCAGGGCTACGGGTGAAAGTGTGATTGCCATACAGTTCCTCCATTCAGGCTGGCATTGAGGCGAAAAAGGATGGTGACACCGGTTTCAGGGCCACGAAAGTGGATGATTGCAAGTTTCCGATAGCGAAGGTGCGCTTCTGTGCGCTATCACGCCATGACAGGTTGGAAAGCGCTCGAATATGACTCAGAACAATGGCCGCGATGCCGCCCCGACGATTGCCGATGTTGCAAAGCTCGCCGGGGTATCGCGTGCGGTTGCCAGCCGAGCGCTCTCCAATGAGCCGCGCCCGGTCTCGGCCGACAAGCGCGAACGGGTCGTCGAGGCCGCCGCCCAGCTTGGCTACAAGCCAAACCTTCTGGCGCAAAGTCTGACGACCAAGACGGTCAATCTCGTCGCCGTCGTCGTCAACCATATCCACGACCTTTCGGATCTCGATCTTTTCGATCGGCTGCTCGATCAGATCCAGTCGATCGGCAAGCAGGTCATCATGATCCGCATCGGCTCGGTCGCCCGCGTCGAGGAATTCCTGCGCAATGGCGTTGCCTATCATGTCGATGCGGCGCTGGTGTTTTCGGATTTCGCCGATGCGGCGACCGTCAGGCGCATGTTCCGCTCCGATCTCGTCATCATGCTGAACGGGCTGCACGATGATCTTTCGCCTGTCGTCATGCCCGACGAAGGCAGTGGCATTGCCGAAGCTGTTGCCGATGCCGCCAAGAAAGGCGTGAAACGCGCAGGGCTCGTGACCGGACGTTCGTCTTCGCCGATGGAGCAGGCGCGTATTGCATTCTACAAGCAGGCCTTCGCGAAGAGCGGCATAGAGCTGGTGCGCACGGTGCAAGGCGACTATTCCTATGAGAGCGGGCATGCGGCAGCTAGGGATCTAACTGGGGCCGATTGTCCGGATGCTATCTTCTGCACGTCCGACGCGATGGCCATGGGGATTCTCGATGTCTGCCGCGCCGATTTTCCCGGCAGCCGGCCGACACGTTTCCGGCTTTACGGCTTCGACAATCTGTCGCTCACCGATTTCGATGCCTATCCGATCTCCTCGATCGGCTATGACAAGGGCGTCTATGTCGAGCAGATGGTGGATTTCATTGCCAATCCCGGGGATTTCCGTCCCGGCCAGCCGCCGGTCATCGTGCCCACGACCTTTTTTCCGCGCCTGACCTCCTGATAGCAAACAGGCCGCCCGGAGGCGGCCTGTCAGGATCATCTCACCACTGCGGGTTCAGAGCCGGGGGGTTGGCTTCGGCGCCCCACCACTTCTTGTAATTGGCTTCGTAGGCGCCCGACTGAATGTAGTCGGAAACGAACATGTCGAGCCAGCGGACGAATTCCGGATCGCCCTTGGCAACGGCGATGCCGATCGGGTCGTTGGAATAGAGGCCGGCAAGGGTGACCAGCGTCGGGTTCTTGGTAGCGAGGTAGTCGAGCAGCGAGGAGTCTTCGATTGCCGCATCGACACGCTTCTGCTGAAGCTGCAGAACGCCATCAGGCGCAAACTGGTCGACATAGACGAGCTGCGCATCCGGCACGGCCGTCTTCAGGAAGGTTTCACCGGTCGTACCGCGGCCGACGACGACCTTCTTGCCGGCGAGATCCTTCAGCTCCTTGATGCCGGACTCCTTCTGGACGATGACGCGCAGGCCGGCGCGGTTATAGGGGATCGAAAAATTGACGACCTTGGCGCGCTCGAGCGTAGCCGAGGTGTTGGCGATCGCCACGTCGATCTGGCCGGAGACCAGCATGGAGATACGGGCGTCGCCGGAGACGTCGGTGAATTCGACCGGTACGCCGAGCTTTTCGGCCAGGCGAGTGGCGACATCGACGTCATAGCCGACCGGGTTGTTCTGCGCGTCGCGGAAGCCGATCGGCTCCCCCC